>JAZGGT010000001.1:0-10300 GCA_036480555.1 Bacteroidales bacterium
AATCCGGATTTAAAAGAGGAATTTACCGATATAGAAAAGATATACCTTGCACCTGATGAAATAAAATTTTCAGGGAAAGCCAACCTGTTAAAGTCCGAATTCGATCTAACGGAAGCAGCTATCCTGAAGGATTTTGATATGTATTGCATATCCAGCATAGAGTATGACATTGTTGACGAGGATGAGGATATATTACAGGGCATCATCAGGGATGATCCTGACAGGGAGGATATATACAAGCTTTACAGGTCAACCCGGCTCCTGCCTGATGAAAGTATTCTTTACCCGGGAAAGGCAAAGCTTAGAAAACGATTCATTAATATACCTTACCGTATTATCCTGCCCGCCGCAGCTGCGGTGGCTGCCTTGTTAATCATACTTCAGGTATTTACCGGTAAGGGCCCTGAAGGTAGTAACCTGACCATGACAGACCATGTCTCTGAGAATTCTCAAGATGAAATGGGGAGCTATCCTCCACTGACGCTGGAAAATCAACCCCCGGCTGATACTCCGCTGAACTTAAAAGGAGAAGAATTTCTTGAGACCTCTCAAGTACAGCCAGCAATTATTACCGGAAAGCAACCAATCTCGGCAAAGGAATCCATCCCTGAAGCTGATTCCAATTTAGGCAGGGAAAAAATCCAGCTGGCAATGGTAAAATCAAAATCCATTGAGCGGGTTGAAGGATCAATTGCAAGCCTTGATCAAAATGGCACGGCATACCAGACACTTCGACAAAATTTCACCCTGGAGGACGATGATAACATAGGAAATCCTTCCGGCAATAATCCCAGGCTGTCATTATGGATACTTGCGGATGTAGGTGTCAGGGGTTTGAACTCAGTTTCTGAGGATGAATATCATTTAGACCGGGAAAAGGATAAAAATGGTAAAACCAGGAGAATCACATTCGACACACCGGTCTTCGGTATTTCGGCCCCGCTCCGGAAATCTGACAAAAAGCAGTAACTTTTCCATGGCCTTATCCGTCATATTCCCAAAGCCCAATATTAACAGCATTAAAGAATAGTATTATGAGAAGGATATTTACATTTGTATTGATACTGGCCATTCTGCCCAATCTTTCAGCCCAGGAAGAATCAGATACCACCAAGGTAGGAGTAGGGAAGAATAATATCGTTACCGTTACAGAGGATCATGATGGTACGGAGGTCATTGTACAGGATGAATTTATCATTGTAGATGACAGGAATGATACAGTCAAGATTAAGCTGGGAAATAAAGCCATCACTATTACGGAGGACGGGAATAATACCCACATTGAGATCATTGAAAGGGATGATTTTCACAAGCATGGATGGAGAAAGAGACCTATGAAGTTCAAGGGCCACTGGTCAGGATTTGAGTTTGGACTGAACAACCTGGTGGACAGGGATGGACAGCTGGCCGGGACTACTGAAGAAACAAGATGGCTGGACCTGAATACAGGGAAGTCCTGGGAATGGAACCTGAATTTTATCCAGTATAGTATACCTTTTTCCAAGAAAATAGGAATGATTACCGGTATGGGAATTAAATGCAATAATTATCATTTTGACAATAATAATAATATTATGAAGGACCCGCTAACCGGAGTGATTGTCCCACGCTATCCTCCGCCCGGTATATCTTATTCAAAATCCAAACTGCACACAGCCTATCTTACCGTTCCGCTTCTGCTCGAATTCCAATGGGGACGGGACCAAAAAGGATTTATTACGGCCGGTGTGATAGGAGATCTGAAATTATGGTCAAGCACCAGGATCAAATATTATGAGAACGGATCCAAACAACGTGAAAAGGTTAAAAGCGATTTTAACCTCTCCCCACTAAGATATCATGTGACCCTGAGGGCCGGCTACAAGTTTATTAAATTGTATGCCAACCTCAGTATGGTGTCTTTGTTTAAAACCAATATGGGCCCCGAAGTCTATCCCGTTACCGTCGGCCTGACACTTATCAATTTCAGGTAGCAAATTGTTAAATCATCATACAACATTGAGAATTCTAGTTAAGAATCTGTTATCTTGTATTAAAAAACAAGATACCAATGTTACACTTCTTTAAAATCAGCCTGACGACCTTATTGTTCATTCACTTATTCACGTTCGTCAATGCCCAGGATTACGGGACTCCGGCAAACAAGACAGATGATCAGCGTATAAAATGGCCGAATGGTGAAAAAATGGCCATCAGTCTGTCATTTGATGACGCCCGCCTGAGCCAGGTTGATAAAGGTATCCCAATCCTGGACAGCTACCAGGTAAAAGGGACATTCTATGTTTCACCGGATCGTTTAAAAGAAAGACTGGAAGGATGGAGGCATGCTGTTGCCAGCGGGCACGATATCGGCAATCACACTATTGTACACCCATGTTCAGGAAATTACCCCTGGGCAAGGCATAAGGCCCTGGAGAATTACACCATTGCTGATATGTACCGGGAACTTGATTCGGCAAGCCATATTATTAACAAAATGTTAGGCGTTACGCCGGTTTCATTTGCCTATACCTGTGGCCATACATATGTTGGAAGGGGTATGCAGACACATAGCTATGTTCCACTTATATCCGCCATGTTTGCAACAGCAAGAACCTTTATGGATAATACCACGAATGACCCCCTGTTCTGTGATTTCGCCCAGCTGGCCGGAATAGAACTAGATGGTAAGTCATTTGCAGAAATAAAAGATCGTATTGAGGCTGAAAAAGAAAGAGGCGGCTGGCTGATCCTGGCCGGGCACGAAATGAACGATGCTGGACGCCAGACCTCCCTGCTGAGCACTATAGATTCCATCTGCCGATTTGCAATGGATCCCGCTAATGAGATATGGATTGACCATGTAACAAATGTTGGCAGCTATTTAAGGGATCAGCGAGGACTTCCTTCGCATACGGAGATGATGCCTTACCAAAATCCTGCCCTTCCTGTTGATCAGAGGGTGGAGGACCTGCTTTCAAGAATGACGCTGGAAGAGAAAATAGGGCAGCTCAACATGCCCTGTGCTTACCACAGTGAACTCGGGAGAACGACAGAGGAAAAGATGGAAGGGTGCAAAAAATTTTCTGAAGGAACCTTAATAGAGGGGATTGGTCCGGGTGGCGGCTTTTTCACCCTGCCCAATAATGTGTTGTTTGAAGGACCAGAACAGCAGGCCAGGTTTTTAAACGAATTACAAAAAATTGCCCTGGGAAAAACCAGGTTGAAAATTCCCCTGTTGCTTACCGAAGAAGGTACACATGGACTGATGTGTGCCGGGGCAACCATTTTTCCGGAAGGACCAGCCCTGGGTAGTACATGGAACATGGAGCTTTTAGAAAAGGTGTATGAAACAGCTGCCAGGGAAGCCCGGGCCATAGGGATACACCAGCTGTTCACCCTGGTTATTGAGCCCAACAGGGATCCCCGGCTGGGAAGGAACCAGGAAGGTTACAGCGAGGATCCCTATCTGTGTTCCAGGATTTCTGAGACCATTGTCAGGGCCGTCCAGGGATATGATGTATCGGCCGGTGATAAGGTTGTTGCGGGACTATGCCATTATCCCGGACAGAGTGCGCCGGTAAGCGGATTGGAAAGGGGGGCCATGGAAATCTCGGAGCGGATGCTACGAGAAGTATTTCTCCCTCCATGGGTGTCAGGTATTAAAGATGCCGGAGCCCTCGGCGTAATGGCAACCTACCCCACCATTGATGGAATTCCCATTCACAGCTCATCCGCGGTATTGACCGATATGCTGAGGGGAGAGCTGGGGTTTGAGGGACTGGTACTGAGTGAAGGTGGGGGCGTAAATACTATGGTATATACCGGGTTAGCAGAAAACCTTAAAGAAGCATCTGCCATGGCGGCCAACGCAGGTATGGATGTTAGTATTTCTTTTAGCCAGGGATACCTAAATGAGATGACAGAAAATGTTGAAGAAGGCAAAGTATCAATGAAAACCATAGACAGGTCAGTCAGGAGAATACTGGAAATGAAATACAGGCTGGGACTATTTGATAATCCTTTTGTTGATCCTCAAAGGGCAGCGGAAATATCACATACTGAAAAAAGTCAAAAACTGGCACTCCAGGCTGCACAGGAAGGCATTGTATTACTGAAGAATGAGGATAGGATACTGCCCCTTAGTAATAAAATAAAATCCATTGCCGTGATCGGTCCAAATGCAGATGATGAAAAAAACCAGCTGGGGGATTATACTTCCAGGGTGGTCCTGCAGGATATTGTTACTGTTCTGGATGGTATCAGTAACAAGCTGGGGGAAGATGTAAAGATCAGTTACGTAAAGGGATGCAATGTCAAGGGAGATGATCTTAACGAGATTGACAAAGCGGTGGAAGCTGCGAGAAATGCGGAAATTGCAGTACTCGTTATAGGTGAAAACGAGTGGCAGAGGGATAATAATCAGGGAACAGATGGTGAAGGATATGATGTAGCCACACTTGAGTTGACCGGGAAACAAGCGGAGCTGGCACGGAAAGTTATGGCAAGCGGCACCCCCACTGTTGTTGTCCTGATAAACGGAAGAGCCCTGGCCATTCCCTGGATTGATGAAAATATCCCTGCCATTGTCGAGGCATGGATCCCCGGAGAGAAGGGTGGTGATGCCATTGCCGATGTACTCTTCGGCGATTATAATCCAGGAGGGAAATTAGCGGTAACCTTTCCACGGCATGCCGGACAGTTACCAGTTTATTATAATTACAAGCCTTCTAAATTATACTGGCTGGAAAAGGGCTGGGGAAATTCCTATGCTGACATTGACTACAGGCCATTATATGAATTTGGACATGGATTGAGTTATACAACATTCGAATACACAGGGCTGACAATCTCCCCGGAGTCATCCGGTCCCTATGGCCAATTCCATATAAGTGCAGAAATTAAGAATACTGGTAACAGAGCGGGTAGCGAAGTGGCGCAACTATATCTCCGTGATAAGATAAGTACAGTTGTCAGACCGGTTAAAGAATTGAAAGGATTTACCAGGATCTGGCTGGAGCCCGGTGAATCAGCAACAGTAAGTTTTACACTGACCCATGAAGAATTGAAGATGCTTGACAAGCATCTTGACTGGGTTGTAGAACCTGGAGAATTTGCCATTTTGCTTGGAAGTTCCTCCAGGGACATCAGATTGGAGGGAACCCTGCGGATAAACTAGCAAATGTTCTCCGAAAATTATAACTTTATAAAAAAAACCCCCCTATGCCTGCTGACCAGCTTTCTCCCAAGGAACAACGCCGATATAAGAGGCAAATCATGTTACCTGAAATTGGTGAGGAGGGCCAAATTAAACTAAGACAATCCCGTGTACTTGTGATCGGAGTAGGTGGACTTGGAACCCCCATCCTACAATATCTGAGTGCGGGAGGTGTTGGACATATCGGGATCGTGGATAACGATCAGGTAGATGAAAGTAACCTCCAGCGCCAGATACTTTTTGGAGTAAAGGACCTTGGTAAATTAAAATCGATCATTGCCAAGGAAAGATTATCAAAGCTTAACCCGGATGTAAATTTTGAAATATTTAATTTCAGGCTGGGTAAAAAAAATATCCTTAAAATGATCAGAGACCATGATCTGGTTTTTGACGCTACTGATAATTTTTCAACAAGGTACCTGATCAACGATGCCTGCGTGGCTGAGGGGAAACCCTGGATCTATGGTGCAGTATACAGGTATGAAGGTCAGGTGAGCGTTTTTAATTACAAAAATGGTCCGACATTTCGCTGCCTGTATCCGGACCCCCCGAAACCGGGCTCATATACAGAGGCTGAAGAAAGTGGCCTGCTGGGGGTCTTGCCGGGAATGATAGGCTGTTACCAGGCCAATGAGGCCATTAAGATAATTACCGGATTTGGAGATGTATTGTCAGGCAAATTACTGTGTTTCAACATCAAAACCAATAATATCCATACTTATAATATTCCTGTAACAGCCAGGAATAAAAATTTGTCAAGTCTGTAAAAACCCTGGATTCAGACTTTCTTTGTCACTACTGGATACGAACTCATACTTTTATTATTTTTAGGTCGTTAAAAACAAAAGTATGAGACTATTATTGATCAGTAACAGCACAAATGCCGGAGAAGCATACCTGGAACACCCCTTGGATCAGATAAAATCATTCCTGGGGAGTATGCCGGTCAAAGCTTTATTTATCCCCTATGCTGGCGTCACAATTTCATTTGATGAATATACCAAGCGAGTCAGAAAACGATTCCAGGAGATTGGACATGAGATAACTTCAGTTCATGAAGCAGATGATCCGGTTCGGGCAGTCCAGCAGGCAGAGGCCATCTTGGTCGGAGGTGGGAATACTTTCCATCTTGCCAAACTGATGCAAAAGCATGATTTGATTGATGCAATCAGGGAGAAAGTGCTGGCGGGAACTCCTTATATTGGATGGAGTGCCGGTAGTAATATGGCCTGCCCGAGTATTCGGACCACCAATGATATGCCAATTGTAGAGCCCGTAAGTTTTCAAGCATTGAATCTGGTTCCCTTCCAAATCAACCCCCATTACCTGGATGCAAATCCTGAAGGACATGCGGGGGAGACAAGAGAAATGCGGATAGAAGAATTTATTGAAGCCAATCCCGGTATGTTTGTTGTGGGATTAAGAGAGGGCACGATGTTCCTTATTGAAAAGGAGACAATGCAGTTACTGGGACCTAGACCTGCGAGGATTTTTAAGAAAGAACAAAATCCTCTGGAGCTAGAACCTGGAGCAGATTTTTCTTTTTTATTATAAATTATTGATTTGAAAATATTCCGGAAGATTATTATTTCCTTTCTTATTATTGGAGGGATACTGGTTGCAGTGGCTGCCATTCTCGGACGGATATATGAAGACGAGATCACACAGTATGTAGTATCCGGATTGAACAAGCAGATAAGGACAAAGGCAGAGGTTGGTGATGTTAAGCTGTCATTTTTTAAAAAATTCCCGGATGCCTCACTTGAATTGAAGGATGTTGTGCTCCTTTCTGTGCAAAACACCGATACACTTTTACAGGCAGAGCACCTTTACCTCAGGTTTAATGTTGCAAGATTGCTGAAACGGCAATATTTGATCAAAGAGGTACATGTTCATTCAGGTATGCTGAACCTGATTGTAGATCAAAACGGGAACAAGAATTATGTATTTTGGAACAGGCAAGAAGACAATGATAGCGAAGATTTTCTGTTGGATATTGATAATCTGAAACTGACAAGCATAAACCTTAATTTTCAAAACCTGGCAACGGATATGGCCATTGCTGGCAATGTAAAAAAGGGTAGGTTCAAAGGTAACTTTTCCAGAGAAGAATACAGCTTGACTGCCGGTATTGAAGGGATCCTTTATCATTATACAAAGAAAGACGCCCGATATTTTAAAGACCAGAAAATATCTTCCTCAGCCTCCCTTTCTGTGAATCCTCTGACGATTGAGATCCTGTCAGGTGACCTGAACCTGGGCGGACAACTTCTGGATGTCAGGGGTAAGATCATAAGGCCCAGGCCCCTGGAATATGACCTGACACTGACAAGCAGGCACCTGGATCTTGATAAGGTATTTAGGTTTAACCTGCTGAAGGGTATGAAGATCCCCGGGGACCTGGAAGCAGGTGGAGTCGCTACCTTTCAGGCCAGCGTAACAGGCATGGCCAGTAAAACACAGATGCCAAAGATCAATGCCAGTTTCTCTCTGATTGATGGCTGGCTGACAGCATCAGTAATCCCTTACGGGATCCGGGAGTTGAAGGCGGAAGTACAATATTCCAATGGAAATCGACAGGGACCCGAAAGTACCATGATCTTGTTAAACAATACCTCTTTGCTTTATGGTAATTCCAGGCTTGGAGGTAATTATGAGATTGTAAATCTTTCTCATCCCCGAATAAATTATAACATCAAGGCTGAACTGGATCTGGCAGATATCCCTTCATTGATTTCCATTGATTCCACTTTCCGGGATATGGACGGGATGGTGTATGCAGAGATCAGTCTAAAAGGGACACAGGAGTCGCTGGCTAAAATAAAAAAACCAGAATTACTGAAACACCATTACGATGCAAAGATACGACTTGACGGGGTGAACCTGGGATTGACATACAAATCCCTTGACCTGAGAAACCTTACAGGGGAGTTAATATTTAAAGATCATTTGATGATCAAGTCACTGGATGGCAATATCGAGGATATTGAAGTAAGTTTGTCAGGAAGGGCAGACAATTTCCTGGAATTCCTGTTCACAAACAGCGGAAATTTATGGCTGGATACTGATATCTATATTAGCAAGGCTGATTTAAATAACCTTCCCTCATTGAAACAGGATGATGAAAGTAATACCATCACTGATACGATCAATATGCCTGACAGGTTGTTTATTAAAACAAGGTATTGGATAGATGAATTAATGGTCAAAAAATTTCATGCCAGCCAGGTGACAGGTGAATTGATATACAAACCAAGAAGGCTCTCAATTTCTAGATTAAACCTGCATTCCATGCAGGGACAGATCGATGCCGAAGGCATTCTGGAACAACAACAAAACTGGCAGTTTCTGGTGAAAAGTATCTCGAAGGTTTCGGATATAGATATTACCGGTGTGTTTGCCTCTTTCGGGAATTTTGGTCAGGATTTTATCATGGATAAACATATCAGAGGGGAACTTTCAGGGATGGTCAATTTCTCCGCGGGGCTAAATGAAAAAATGAAAATCAAGAAAGAAACCATACTGGCTGATTGTGATATTGTCATACAGGACGGAGAGCTTACAGGTTTCGAACCGATGAGGAAATTATCCGGGTTTATTGATGTTGAGGAGCTGGAAGACATTAAATTTTCTACCCTGACAAACCAGATATTTATCCGGAATGAAGAGGTGATAATCCCAAAGATGGATATCAATTCATCAGCCTTTGATCTGACCGGGTCAGGATTACATGGATTTGATAAAAACTTCACATACAAAGTGAAAGTATCTCTTTCTGAGCTCCTCTCAAAAAAGGCAAAAAAGCCTGATAAAAGAGAAAGTGAGTTCGGGGTAATAGAAGATGATGGCCTGGGACGGGTATTTATTTACCTGATCATCGAAGGATCAGATCAGGGTACAGAGGTAAGGTATGACAGGAGAGGGGCCGTGCAGAATATCAAAGACCAGTTCAAGGAAGAGAAAAAAGAACTCCGGGAAATCCTGAATGAAGAATTCGGCCTATTTAAAAAGGATTCAACATTAAGAGGGGATATGGAGGAGGATAAGGATACCAAATTCATTCTGGAATGGGATGAGGATTCAGAAAACGATATCAAAACCGACACGGGAAGAAAAGACAATAAATCTGATCAGGAACGGTTTACCATTGTGTGGGATGACGAGGAAGAATCAGATACAGCGGTAGTTGAAGAAAAAAAACGCAGGCGTAAGAAAAAAAAGTAAGCAGCTATGGATATTTATTACCGTAAACAAAGGTGGAAGTTATACCTGATACTGTTCGCTGCCATCATAGGGATAGGATCATTACTGTATACCAATCGGCTGGTAAAGCTCCTGGCAGATGAGGAAAAGAAGAAAATTGAATTATGGGCTGAAGCCAGACGGCGGGTGGGTGATCTGAGTGATATTACTGAGCCAAATTTTCGGCAAAATGACCCAGGCTTTCCTTTACAGGTTGTGGAGTTCAATACAACCATACCGGTAATTATAGCGGACCAGGAAGATAATATTATGGCTCATCGCAACCTGGATTCCTTGAAAATGGAGGATCCTGATTACAGCAAGAGGCAACTGGAAAAAATGAAATCTGAGATCGAACCCATTGAGATTGACCTCGGGGATGGCATTGTTCAATATGTTTATTACCGGAATTCCACACTGCTGGTACAGCTGACTTATTACCCCTATATACAACTGGGCGTCATCCTCTTATTTATTTTGGTGGCCTATCTGGCTTTCAGCGCATCAAGACGGGCTGAACAGAACCAGGTATGGGTTGGACTGTCGAAAGAAACAGCCCATCAGCTGGGCACACCCACATCCTCCCTGATGGGATGGGTGGAAATACTGAAAGAGAAACACCCGGATAAAAAACTGGTCAGTGAACTGGAAAAGGATGCAGGCAGGTTAGAGGAGATTACAGAACGCTTCTCAAAGATCGGATCAAAACCTGTGTTGAAAAATGCAAATATCCTGGAGGTACTGAAAGAATCTGTAGAATATCTTGAATCACGGACCTCCGACGGGGTAACCTTTACATTTGACACTGAAAGTAAAGATCATGTGGTTCCGATAAACCGGGCCCTCTTTCAATGGGTAGTA
>JAZGGT010000002.1:0-2551 GCA_036480555.1 Bacteroidales bacterium
GTCGAAATAGGGACTGGGCACGATGAATCCATGATTTCCTTCAATGCTGGTCTTGCCTTCAAATGAGTCAACATAGGTCCCTTCATCTGTAAACCTGTGAACAGACCTGTTGCCGGCATCGGCTGCAAAGATGGTTCCATCCTTAAGAGCAAGCGCAGTGATCACGGCTCGTTCATCCAGGGGATCACTTCGCCATTTTTCTTCACCTGCTGAAGAATACAGGGCAACAGTGTTCCGGAAACCAACAAAGATATCTTCCCGCTTGCTTACTTCCAGGCATCCTGCAGGCTCGGGCAGGCTGACCTTAAAGATCTGCTTACCAGCATAGTCGAATACCTGTAAAAAGGTATCAGCAGCCAGGTAGATCTTTTCACCGGACACTGCAATCCCTCCTGCCTTCCGGGCATTGATCCGGTAGTTTCTTGTCTCCTGATAGGTGACCAGATTGGGATCCACTGATTTTATCCTGTCCAGATTCAGCTTAAAGGGATTCGCGGACATCCTGTCCGGCCTGGTTGACCGGAAATCTCCTATAACGATCACCAGGATGATGACTACGATCAGCGAAAGGAATATATAAATGACTGATTTTTTCATTTTATTTCGGGCTAAGCTTTAATTTGTATACATATCATCCTTTTTGAATCCCTCAATACCATATAGCCATCTGCAATGGCCAGGGGGGCCCAGGCATCATGCCCATCGAATATCTTCACCTGGTCCAGCTGGATATACTCCCGGGTGCTAGGTCTGATGATGGTCAGCGTGCCATCATCACTCAACAGGAAGATCTTGCCGTCTGCCATCATATATGGTCCAAGGCCAAACCGGTTTGTTGGGCCACTTGACCAGATGATATTTGTGCAATCATCAGGGTGGACACAGACCAGCTGGTTGCGTAGTGTTGCGGCATCTTTCGGTAAAACTGCCAGTAAATGATCCTGGAAAACGATTGGTGTTTGTTGTTCACATGCCAATCCATCCTTCGGTTTATATTCCTGTAAAATCTCCACTGTATACCCACCGTTTTCCACCGCGAGTTGGAGGACCATGCTGCCTTTTCCGTATCCGGCGGCCAGGAAGATCTTCCCGTCTGGCAGGCAGACTGGGGAGGGCGCAACAACATGATGATTCCATTCAGCGGAACTCCACAGCACCCTTCCTTCATCCGGTCCATCTGCCGCCACTCCCATAACACCACCCACGGCACTGTAGACATACATCCTCTGTCCACCAAATGTAAACGGCATGATGGATGAGTGGGACATTTTCCAGTCCATTTCGTTAGGGACTTCCCAGAGGATCTCGCCCGTGGCACAATCCACTGCAATGAGCATGGCTTTTCCCCCGGTGGCCAGGATGGCTTTCCCGTTGTCTATCAGGGGACATTGCCCGGTATACCATAAAGGTATCTCCGGCATATACTCCTTCTCGATGTCGAGTCCCCAGATAAATTCCCCACTTTCCCTGTGTACGCACATTACGTGTGCACGGGGACCGATGGTCAGGATATACTCCTCCGTTACTGCCGGTACGGTCCTGGACATCCCGTGGTTCCTTTTCACATGAACGCCATACCATCTGCGCCACTGTTCCTTTCCGTCTGCCAGTGAGAAACAGCGCAGCATATCGGCCCGTTTTTCTTCATCGTAGTCCAGCAGGTAAACCGCCCCTTTATAAATGGCCGGTCCCGCATGCCCCTCTCCCAGCTCATAAGACCATAGGATTTCCGGAACCTTTCCGTTGAACCCATCTACCAGTTTCACCGGTGACCTGGAAATATTATCAAAATTCTCCCCCCTGAACCTTGGCCATGTTTCCATGAGGGCATTGGGAGCCTCGCCATACCCTTCAAAATGTTCGCCAATATTGATTACCTCGATAACTGAATCACTCTGGCTCACCCGATTATCGCTCCCCGGCAAACTCTCCGAGAGCCCACTGGCAGGACGCTTTCCCATCCACCAGAAAATAACCAGGAGTCCCACGCCAATGAGCACTACCACCACAATTGTTTTACCCGAGATCTTCGAAAACATTTCCAGTTAATTATCTAAAACTACAAATACGTTCTGATCGAACTTACAATATTAAGATATTAATTCAGCAGACTTCAATAAATAAGCCCTTCACAAAGGTTATTTGGAATGATTCAAAAAAACGGAGATGCCAGGGTATTACCAATATTTATCTAGTGAGATTGCGGTCTGCAAAATCAAGGTATTGCTGCCAGTCGTATTTTGTAATACCATGGCGTCCGTTCCGGATATGATAACCAATCAGAGTATTTAGCAGGGGTGAATTTATCTCAGGTGAATTAATATCTAGAACGGTGGAATTGTACAGGCTATATACCTTTGCGGCATGAAACCCGGAAAGGTATTCACCACGGGGATCGGCCCATTGATCTTCCTCTGCGCTGGCAATATAAACCGGGCGGGGGGCAATGAGGGCGATTAGCATATGCTGGTCCACTGGCAGCTCACTTTCCCTCGTGTTATAATCATGAAAATTCTTGCAGAACCAGTGGGGAAACGTGGTATTGATGCGT
>JAZGGT010000003.1:0-3178 GCA_036480555.1 Bacteroidales bacterium
CCGGATCATCCTTCGGGAAGGGAGGAATGGTTACCAAGATCAATGCCGTAAAGATCTGCCGGGAAAAAGGCATTGATACCTTGATCCTGAACGGGCAAAATCCGAAAAACATACTCAAGGCAATGGAAGGCCATGAGATCGGAACACTCTTTACCACCGCATAAATAGCAATAAAATAACCGCATAATATGGAAGAACTGATCATTAAAGGGAGGAAGGCCAAAGAAGCGTCATGGTTCCTGGCCATGATTTCTACAGCTGATAAGAACAAGGTCCTAGGGCATGTTGCCGAAAGTCTTGTCAGGGAATCAGAAAATATTCTGACAGCCAACCGGGACGATATGGTAAATGCCGAAAAAGCCGGTTTGAAGGGTGCCATAATGGACAGGCTTCTCTTAACGGAGGACAGGATTAAATCCATGGCTGAAGGATTGAATGAAATTGCGGCATTGGAGGATCCTGTCGGGGAAATACTGGCCATGAAAAAAAGGCCAAATGGACTGGTGATCGGTCAGAAAAGAGTGCCCATGGGCGTGATCGGGATTATTTATGAATCCCGGCCGAACGTTACTGCAGATGTATTCGGACTATGCCTGAAAACAGGTAACGCAGTCATACTGAGAGGAGGGAAGGAGGCCTATGCTTCCAACAGGGCCATAACAGATATCATTCAGAAAGTGCTGGCAGAAGAAGGTTTCCCGGCTGAATGCCTGCAACTTGTGGAAAATACCAGCCGGGACTCTGCGGTTGCCCTCATGCAACTGGACCAGTACCTGGACCTGCTGATACCGCGGGGGGGTGCAGGTCTTATCCGTGCTGTGGTGGAAAACAGCCATGTACCGGTTATCGAGACGGGGGTTGGGAATTGTCATATTTATGTGGATGAGTCGGCCGACCTGGATAAAGCAGTGGCCATTACGGTCAATGCAAAAATCCAGCGTCCCGGGGTATGTAATGCCGTAGAAAGCTTGTTGGTACATGAAAAAATAGCTGATGAATTTTTGCCCAGGGTGGGGGCCGAATTAATACGGAATAAGGTTGAGATACGGGGGGACAAAGCCGTTTGCCAGCTGATAGGTGAGGCAAAGCCAGCAACAGACGAGGATTGGGAGACTGAATTCCTTGATCTGATCATATCAGCTGCAGTCGTGCCTTCCATGGGCGATGCCATAAACCATATCCATCAATATGGATCGGGCCACAGTGAAGCCATCATTACGGAGAACTACACCCGGGCACAGGATTTCCTGAACAAGGTAGATGCCGCCGCTGTTTATGTAAACGCTTCAACCCGCTTCACGGATGGTTTTGAATTCGGGTTCGGGGCAGAGATCGGGATCAGTACGCAGAAGCTGCATGCCAGGGGTCCTATGGGACTGAAAGAACTGACTTCCACAAAATACATCATTTACGGAGACGGGCAGATCAGGGAGTAGGCCGGTCATTTTTTTGACTTATCGATCAGGTCTATGAACCGGTCGAAGAGGAAATCCGTATCCATCGGTCCACCCGAAGCTTCCGGGTGGAATTGTGTGGAAAAGAAGGGTTTGGACTGATGGATCATACCCTCATTGGTCTGGTCATTGAGATTAATAAAATAGGGTTTCCAGTCTGCACTCAGGGTATTGTTGTTGATCGCAAAACCATGGTTTTGAGAGGTGATGTACGCATTGTCCGTGCCGATTTGCATTACGGGCTGGTTGTGGCTTCTGTGCCCGTACTTCAGCTTGTAAGTATCTGCTCCTGATGCCAGTGCCATCAGCTGGTTGCCAAGGCAAATGCCCATGATCGGTTTATCCTGTGAGAAAGCCTTCGTAAGACTCCTGACCGTTTCCTTGCATTGCTTTGGGTCTCCCGGTCCGTTTGAAATAAAAAGCCCGTCATACTGCTCATCGAAAAAGTTATAATCCCAGGGAACCCTGATTACGGTCGTATCCCGTTGCAATAAATAACGGATGATATTGTATTTTACCCCGCAATCAATCAGCAGGATCCTGTATTTTCCTTTTCCGTAGACTTCCTTTCTGGAGACACTTACCTGTGATACCAGGTTGTCCTGGTTAGGGTCGTAAAGCTCTACATCTTCACCATCCTGGATGATCTTGCCAAGCATGGTCCCCTTTTCCCTGAGGATCTTTGTCAGGCAGCGTGTATCAATGCCGTAGATTCCCGGAACTTCATGTTGCTGCAGCCATTCGCCCAGGCTTTTTTTTGCATTCCAGTGGCTGTACTCCATAGAATAATCTGATACAATCAGTCCCGAGATATGCAGGCGGTCAGACTCAAAATGTTTGAATAAGTTCTCCTCAACCTTTTCATCCGGAACACCGTAATTCCCTATCAAAGGATAGGTAAGTACCAGGATCTGTCCTTTATAGGAGGGGTCGGTAAGGCTCTCAGGATAGCCGGTCATGGCGGTATTAAAAACTACTTCCCCGGAGATTGACCGGTCAAAACCGAAAGAGATTCCAGGGAATTCTGATCCATCTTCCAATACCAGTCTCATTCGTGTACGCTCAGTCATCTGCCCTTAATTTTTCATTAGCAAGCATAGATTCTATGATCTTTTCAGCCTGTTCGGGTGCTATCCGCTTGGCGACGATCTCCTTGTCCGCGTTGAGTACAAACAATTGAGGCGTGGTCATGACATCATAGATATTCTTGTAGGTAAAATCATATGGATTCCAACAATTGACCCAGTCATAAAAGCCGTTTTCATTGATATAGTCGATCCACTTCACCTTACCCTCCTCACCTGAAAGGGTATTCACAGCTACCACTTCTATTCCTTTTGTTTTCAGCCGTTTATATGCCTCGTATAATTCGGGTGTGGATTTCTTACAATGTCCACAGTCGGCTTCCCAGAAATACAGGATGGTATACCTTGCATCTATATCATATAGCTGGAAGAACTTTCCAACGTAAGGATTTTTTTTCAGGTCTTCATCTTCGAGTGACTGGATGAAATGATCACTGTATACTTCAACCAGCTGGATATCAGTGGCCTTCGTGCCGATCAGTGTGGGTTTGGATTTTTCCACCCTTTCCTTCAGCTTGCTGATGAATTCCGGATCACTCCATTCCGCATCGGGGATATAGTACTTGTCAGCGATATGTATATAAACGGCATCCATCCCCATGATCTGGCTTTTGGCAAAATGGTTGAACAGGGTGATCA
>JAZGGT010000004.1:0-3279 GCA_036480555.1 Bacteroidales bacterium
AACTGTCCGACAGAACCTCGCCTCTCTTTCGGGTTGTTCCAATGATGAAGTAGCCATTGTCAGGAATACAACCGAAGCCCTGGAGACGGTTATATTCGGACTGAACCTTAAAAAAGGGGATGAGGTGGTCCTGACCAAACAGGATTATCCCAATATGATCAATGCCTGGAAACAAAGGGAGAAAAGGGAAGGGCTCGTGCTGAAGTGGGTAGACCTGCCACAGCCCATTGAAGATGAGGATGCCATTGTAAATGCGTACCGCGAACAATTCAGCAGCCGTACAAAGATCATTGAGATCATGCATATGATCAACTGGACAGGCCAGGTACTCCCGGCCAGGAAGCTGGCAGATGCAGCACATGCAGAAGGCATAGAGGTACTGGTGGACGGGGCACATACATTTGCCCACCTTGATTTCAGGATCCCGGACCTGGATTGCGACTACTTTGGCACCAGCCTGCATAAGTGGCTTTGTTCCCCTTTTGGGACAGGAATGCTATTCGTTAAAAAAGATAAGATCAGCAAGATCTGGCCACTCACAGCTCCCGGTGATCCTGAAAGTGGTGATATCAGGAAATTCGAAGCCATGGGTACCAGGTCCTTTCCGTCGGAGCTGGCCGTCGGAACCGCCATTGAATTCCATAAAATGATAGGAAGGGAAAGAAAGGAGGCCAGACTGCGATACCTGAAAGATTACTGGATGCAAGCGCTCAAGGATGTACCGGGCATTTATTTCCATACCTCCATGAAACCTGAGTTTTCATGTGGACTGGGGAATTTTGGCATTGATGGGATGGAACCCGCAGACATACAAAGGAAACTGATGGGCGATTTCAGGATCTATACCATATCCATCAACTGGGAAAATATCCATGGTGTCAGGGTTACACCCAATGTATATATCACCACGGAGGACCTGGACAAATTTATCTCGGCAGTGAAGGAAATTGCAGCCTCAGGTTAAGCAGGAAAACCGCTGCATTCGCAGGTCAGATCTTGATGAATAGCTTTTTCCTGTACAGCCAATAGCAGAGATACCACTCCATGCCAAACACAAGCAGTGCATTGATAATCTGTATGGCCCCCACAGAAGCCCCAAACCAGCTTAAAAATCCCCCGGTAAATATTTCCATGAACGAATTAAACCATTGGGAGCCAACCGTATTGGCGAACATGTATATAAAAATCGGGTTCATGCCGACAACCACGAATACCAGTCCCCATTTCTGGTAACCCTTTATGTCCGAAATCCAGTAGCAGAGTGCCAGGCCAATCAAACACCATCCACCACTTGCGATCACGAATGAGGAAGTACAGATCCTTTTAATGATGGGGGTGAGCCCTGTCCAGTCCATGGAATAACCCACTACCAGGAAGATCACACCGGGGATGAGCAGCCGCCAGAATTTATCCATGTCTGACTTCTGGCTCTGCAATATTTTCCCGGCAAGAACCCCCCATATAGTATGGGCAGAGGTAGGGATGGCATTGATAGCCAACCAGCCACCACCACTGAGCTTGCCCATCAATACCATGTCCATAAATGATCCGAAATTCTCTCCTTTGACAAATGGCTTGTCAAATCCTTCAATTCCGGTATAGCGAAATAATATCTCGGTCAGCAGCAGCAAACCAAAACTGATGAGCAACTGGACCCGGAAAGGGAATTTAAAGACCAGGAAGGCAACCAGGATAGTGAAGGATAACTGGCATAAGACATTCCACAGTTCCCATACGAGCTTTCCCCTGTACCCGCAGTGCAGGAGGACTCCAAACAGCAGTAAAACCAGGCACCGTATCAATATGTGCTTAAAGGATTCCATCCAGGTCTGTCCTTTGCTCCATCTCTTTTTCAGGGAAAAAGCCATGGCCACCCCGACGATGAACATGAAGAATGGCTGTATCAGATCCCAGAACCGCAGCCCATTCCATGGATGATGATGGAATTGCAGGATCAATCCGTGAATAATGCCTTCCTGGGGACCGTAATCCAGGAGTGCACTGTAAAGATGGCTTCCTTCAATAACAAGCAGGAACATGGTGATCCCCCGGAAGAGATCCAGGGAATAGAGGCGGTCATTTTTCATGAGTTGCGATGTGAATTATCAAATATAATAGATTTCTTATATTTATTTAAGAATGACACACCTTTAAAGATAATAATGATGAGATTAAAAAGTTTTTCGATATCTGTACTTGTGGGACTGCTTATATCCGCCGGTGGATATACCCAGGGACAACCGGACTGGGAAAACCCGGAAATTTTTGAACGCAACCAGACCCGGCCGCATACCACCCTGATGCCGTTTGAGACCATAGAACAGGCCCTGGAGAACAACAGAAAATCTTCTCCATACCATTTCACCCTGAACGGGACATGGAAATTTCATCTTGCTGAAAACCTTGAAGAAGCCCCGGGGGATTTTTTCAGCAAGGGATATGATGCAGGGGACTGGCATGATATCAGGGTGCCGTCGAACTGGCAGATGGAAGGATTTGGTCATCCCCTGTTCCGGAATATAGGGCAGCCATTTCCAGACAATCCGCCGGGAGTCCCCAAAAACTTCAATCCGGTGGGATCCTATATCCGTACCTTCACCCTCCCCAAACACTGGAAGGGCAGGCAGGTTTTGCTTCATTTCGAGGGGGTACATTCCGCCTCATACATCTGGATCAACGGACAGGAAGTAGGATATAACCAGGGGGGTATGGAACCGGCCGAATATGACATAACAGAATTCCTGGCAAGGGGTAAGAATACAATCGCCGTAAAGGTGCTGAGATTCAGCGATGGGTCCTACATGGAGGACCAGGATATGTGGCGGCTTTCAGGGATTTTCAGGGATGTATACCTGATGGCAACCCCGAAGGTGCATGTGTGTGATTATTATATTACTACGGATCTGGATGAAGAGTACGTGGATGCTGACCTGACCGTGCAATCAAGCATTGTCAACCATGGCAAGCATCCATTGAGCGATTACTCCCTGCGGATCCAATTGTATGATGACAGGAACAAACCTGTTTGTCCGGAGGCGCTGACCAGCAAAATAGACCCTGATCAGTCAAATCCAATAGCAGAAAATATCATATCCGCCGCTGTGGAAAATCCCAATAAATGGTCGGCCGAATATCCCAACCTGTACACCATTATCATCGAATTACTGGATGCAGAGGGAAAAGTGACTGAGATCCTTGGCAGCCGTGTCGGTTTCAGGGAGGTGGAGGTGAAGCAGCAGGCAATCTATATCAATGGTGTCCCGGTCAAGTTCAATGGGG
>JAZGGT010000005.1:0-7700 GCA_036480555.1 Bacteroidales bacterium
CAATAAAGCAATCAATGTAAAACGAGAAGCCTGGCTCCAATGTGCCGGGCTTTTATTGTATCTGCTTAATAATTTGTAGGATCTCTGTGTCAGTAAGACTCTCTATATCAGATTTATCGTAAATGGATATCAGAAAAACCGTATCATCTTTGAATAACACATGAGTGATCACCCTGGCGAGCTTTTTTCTTGCCGGATAGTATCTGCTTCATCTCTTCAACAGCTTCCGCGAGCTCTGTCATAAACAGCTTTTTGTTCCTCAGACGCTCCAACTCCTCGAGATCCTTCTGTATCCTCTGCCAATCCTTCATGTTCAGCTGTACAGCATTCTTATGCCCCTTACCGTCGGTTATATATTGTAAGTTAATTGCCATTATTCTTAGTTGTTAGTATAAGCCTGGCCGGTCTTTAAATCCCTCAAAGCCATGTCAATCATACGGAACAGGAACGATTTGTTCTCTTCCGAAAGTGTTGAGATCTCTTCAAGCCGCTTTAAAGTAGTCTTATCCAGTTCCAGGTTGGTTTTGCCTACCAGGTAATCAATGGAAACCCCAATGGTATCTGAAATTTTCATAATCACATCGATGGATGGGGTCATTATATTACGCTCATATCTTCCTATGATATCCCCTGAAGTACCTATTTGCTTCCCCAACGCAGCCTGAGACAGACCTTTTTGTTTCCGAAGCAGCATTATATGTTCGCCAAGTGTCATACCTAAACGTATTGTATTATACCAATTATAGCTTGTTTAGACAAATATCCACTACCTAAAGGTATAAAACAAAACCTAAAAAATAAGATAGAACCAGGATACAAAACACCCATGTGGCACTCTTCCGGAATACAGGACCAGTATCCTGGGTGCTGGCCAGGCGAGATCCTGTAACATCATGTTAAAGCTGACAGGAAAGGGTGGTGAGAGAGCAGCAGGGCGAGGCTTGCAGGGAAGGTGGGTTGCTGCGAACGGGGGTTTGAATTTTTTCTATTAACTGAGACTTTTAACCGAAAAAATAAACACATAATCAGGCGTAGACCTGTATGATTATGGTGCGTGTTACTATGATCCGGCCATAGGATGGCTACAAACACATATTAATTGAGCTATGAAAGACAAAGAATATCAAGAATGGAAAAAATTAAACGGATTTATAGCTTGAAAATAATAGAAAATTATTGATCGAATTTGGCAAATGGCTTGAAAAAAATAATCTTTGGTAAATAATTGAACAATGCAACGATTTATCACACATGAAGATTAAAATACACAAGCTTAGAAGGAATTGGGTGATACATAGATATGATAAAGTAGATGATATCATTATATGGGAATAATATCAAAAGATATTCCCAGACTTAGAGAACAAATTGACAAATTAATCAAATAGTATCGCCTGCTTACACTGTATATGCCTTTGACCCTGATTTTCATTTCATGACTACATTTTTATTCGAGGATATCATTTTTGGACCCGTAAACAGCAGGCGGCTGGGGGTTTCTCTCGGTATCAATCTGGTGCCTGTTAACCGCAAGGTTTGTACATTTAACTGCATCTATTGTGAGTGTGGGTGGACCAGCGAGCGGCATCTTCCATCAGATGGATTTCCCTCACGGGATCTTATAGCAGAAAGCCTTAGAAAAAAATTGGATGAATTAAGAAACGGAGGGATCCTGCCCGATACACTTACCTATGCAGGGAATGGAGAACCCACCTTGCATCCTGAATTTCACGGAATTATTTTGGATACTGTTCAAATCCGGGATGAATATGCTCCAGAAAGTCATATTGCCGTTTTGTCAAATGCATCCCTGGCACATAAAGAAAGGGTGAAAGAGGCGCTGATGCAGGTGGATCGGAACATACTTAAGCTGGATACCGGTTTCGAGGAGACATTCAGGGTTCTGAACCAGCCTCCGCCTGGCATCAAACTGGCAAATATCATCAATAACCTGAAACTCTTCGAAAAGAACCTGATAATTCAGACCCTTTTTATCAGAGGAACCCATGAGGGCATAAAAATTGACAACACCACCCAGGAAGAGATATCCGCCTTGCTCGAATTATACTGGGAGATCTGTCCGGATGAAGTGCAGGTTTATACCACTGCCCGGGATACTCCCATCAGTACTCTGAATAAAGTACCACTCAGCGACCTGGAAAGCATCGCAGCAAAGATTGAGGAGCTGGGAATTAAAAATTCTGTTTTCCCATAAATAATAGCTAATCTTACGATCCAATGAGGATCTTAATCTGTCCGTTAAACTGGGGACTGGGCCATGCAAGCCGTGATGTGTTGATCGTGCACAAACTGCTTGAACTCGGACATAAAGTTATCCTGGCAGGAGATGGTTTGCCATTAAAATTCCTGGAAACAGAATTCCCGGGCCTGGAAAGTATTCATCTGCCAACCATGGTACGGATCACTTACTTCAAACACCTGCCTGCCTGGTTGAAAATTTTCATACTATCCCCTTTCCTCCTGTACGATTTCATTATCGAGCGCTACAGGTTGAAAAAGATCATCCGAAAAATTCGTCCTGATATAGTTATTTCAGACAACCGTTATGGGTTATGGTCAGAAAATGTTAAAAGCATCCTGATCTCCCACCAATGCAGCATCAAATTGCCAGGCTTTTTGAAATTCCTGGAATACCCGGCAGCACTTTTGTTAAGGCTATTGATCGAAGGATTTGACATTTGCTGGATCCCGGATTATCCTGGCAAACAGAACCTTAGCGGAGACCTGTCTCATCACTTTCCCCTGCCCCGCAATGCAGTGTTTATCGGTCCACTTTCAAGATTTTCTGTCCCAGGGAATCAAACTGTCAATGTCCCGGGGGCACAAATCCAGGAAGCTGAGTTGTTGATCCTGCTCTCGGGTCCGGAACCACAGCGGACCAGGCTTGAGAGGATCATACTGAAGCAGATTCCTGCATTGCCGGTCCGTACCATAATCATGCAGGGATTGCCAGGGAAATTGGAAGTGAAGGAAATCAGTCCAAGTCATACCATGATCTCTCACATGACAACTGCAACATTGAAACAGTTGATTCAAAATGCACGGTATATCATTTGCCGGTCCGGCTACACCAGTATTATGGACCTGGCTGAAATGAAGAAAAAAGCAATGATCATCCCAACTCCAGGCCAGACGGAGCAGGAATACCTGGCAGATTACCTGGAAGAGAAAGGAATGTTCCTTTCCAGTACACAGCAAAAACTTGAACTGTCAACTGCTATTCAAAGATTGAACAAATTCCAACCAGTATTCAATTTCCCCGGAGAGGATTATTTAATGAGACACCTGGAAGATCTTTGATCAGTAAAGCACCATCGTCAGCATCACCACTGCAAAACCCATGATAAACCCGCTGTAAACTTCAACCGGTGTGTGGGCCTTTAAATGCAGCCGGGCAGTACCCGTAATTCCGGCGAAAAAGATAACCAGGATCAGGTAAAAGGACAGGTTCACCTTCAGGTAGAAAGATATAAATATGATCAGCGCCATGAGTCCACCCAATCCCACCATATGTACACTGATCTTGAACCGGATAGTGATGAAAAATGTGATAAGCAGGGTAATTAATCCACCAAGCATAAAAGAATAGAACATACCGGGGATGTCAATGCGCCTGATCAGGTAGAAGCAAAATACGAACAGGAAAAAAGTAATGATGATGGGTATATACCTGTCCTTCCTTTCCTTCATCTGGATATTGTTGATTATCTCCTGGTACCGAAGGAACAGGATAAACATGAAGGGAATGAAAAAGGTGCAGACAAAAACGATGGAGGTGATCCAGGCTTTAATGTTAAAGGGAAGGTATGACAGGTATGTGCCGGAATAGAACAATACAAGGAATCCGACGGTTGGGACCAGCAGGGGATGAAAAATATGGGAGATAATTTTGGATAATTTCTCTAACATGAACCAATCTACGCTATATTAACTCCTTTCTGAGGCGGGCTACCGGGATATTCAGCTGTTCACGGTATTTGGCTACGGTCCGGCGTGCAATATGATATCCCTTACTCTGCAAAATTTTCGCCAGTTTTTCATCAGTAACGGGCTTCCGTTTATCCTCTCCTTCAATGCACTCTTCAAGGATCTTTTTAATCTCCCTGGTGGAAACTTCCTCCCCGCTCTCGGTCTGGAGCCCTTCGGAGAAAAAAAATTTCAGCGGGAAAATGCCGAAATGGGTCTGGATATATTTACTGTTTGCCACCCTGGATATGGTGGAGATATCCAGCCCTGTGATATCTGCAATATCCTTCAGGATCATGGGTCTCAACAACTTCTCATCCCCCTCGATGAAATATCGATGCTGGTAGTTGATGATGGCGTTCATGGTCAGCATAAGAGTGTTCTGCCGTTGCCTTATGGCATCAATAAACCATTTGGCAGAATCCAGCTTCTGTTTAACAAAAGCAACGGCATTTTTTTGTTCCCTTGAAGCGTTGTTCTTGCTGGCGCTGTAACTCTGTAACATTTCGCTGTAGGTCTGGCTGATCCTCAGTTCAGGCACATTCCTGGCGTTCAGGCTCAACTGCAGCTCCCCTTCATCGTTATCCAGTATAAAATCGGGGACAATATGCATTATGTTCTTGTTCTGAGGATCACTGAATGAGCTCCCGGGTTTGGGATTCAGTTTCAGGATCTCCTCGAGTGAATCCTTCAACTGCCCTTCAGAAATATTCAGCCTGGTAATGATCTTTTCATAATGTTTTTTGGTGAACTCATCGAAGTAGTATTTCAGGATTTTTCTCGCAAGGGAAATTACGGGATCCTCCATATTCTTTACGTCAATCTGCAGAAGCAGGCATTCCTGAAGGTCGCGGCCACCCACACCGATGGGATCAAAATCCTGAATCACTTTCAGGATCTCATGTAATTCTTCTTCAGTGGTGGTGATATTCTGGGAAAAAGCCAGGTCATCAACTATGGCATTGAGCTTGCGCCTCAGGTAACCGTCTTCGTCAATATTCCCGAGAATGTAAAAAGCAAGGGATTCCTGCTCCTCGGTCAGATCTCTCAATCCTAACTGTGCTTCCAGATGCTCATGAAAGGAGGTCCCCACTGAAAATGGTATTTCTTCCCTCTTATCATCCTTGGAATAATTCTTCGTTGCAAGCCGGTAGTTTGGTATATCCTCATCATTCAGGTAATCATCAAGTGAAAATTCTTCCTGGTCCTGGTCTTTCTCCTGGCTAACTTCCTCCTCCAGTCCTTCCTGCTCGGCGGACTGCTGATCCTCACCGCCTTCCTCGAGTACAGGATTCTCCTCCAGTTCCTTCTTGATCCGCTGTTCGAGTTGCATTGTAGGAATCTCTAACAGTTTGATCATCTGGATCTGCTGCGGCGACAGTTTCTGTAATAGCTTCTGTGTTAATCTTTGCTTAAGCATTTCTCCACAAACTACCTGTAAATACTGAGTAAAAGATACAAATTTTCATAACAACAGGAAAGGATTAAATGCATGTACTAATAAGTACGTGCTCCCCACATGAATTGCCCCACATTGACATAGGCCGCACGGGGATTCACACACATGACCGGAATCCTGTTGCTGTTTGCAATTATGTATTGCTCGGGTGCCCCCAACAGATAATCTGCGACACTGATATTCTTGGTAGTGGTTATAAGGATCAGATCTGCCTTCTTCTCAATGGCAAAATCAAGGGTTTCCCTGGCAAATTTTGAAGATTTTTTTGCAGTATGGATCTCGTAGTCCAGATTGTTCTGTATCAAGAACTTAACGGCAAAAGTCAGGTTTCGGTTCACCTTTTTCACAAGACCTTTATCACTCACAGGTGCCTTGAACAGATATACCTTGCTGTTGAAATATTTCCCCAGGTAAATAGCCCATTGGAGTTTTTCCTTGTTCTCGGCTTTAAAATCAATGGGGAAAACGATGCTATTGAACCGGCCTTTCGAACCAGGTTTATCCTGTATCACCAGGAAAGGGACAGATGAACCAATGATCACCCTCAGGGCCCAGCTTCCGGTATATTTCTGAAGCCCCTTGATCCCATGCGTACCCATGATCACCATCAGGGCATCTGTTTCACTGGCATACTCAGCGATCCGTTTGAAAATGCTGCCAGTGAGGACAATCCCCTGCAATTCATATTTATGTGTTTTGCTGAGCTCGTCAAGCCTTTGCTGGAATTCATTTTTGATCTCATCCAGTCGATCTTTTGCCTTGGCGGTTTCCACAATATGTACAAGCCGGATACTGTTATTTACGTGTCTCCCTATCCGGATGGCATGCAGCAGGGCATTTTCAGACATTTTGGTGTTATCCCATGTAACGAGAAGGGTATTCCGGCTTTTCTCCATAATCAGATTTAATCTTCAATAAAATTACATGAAACTTTTAATAATGAAAAAAAACTATTTTTGTATTTCAATATAAATGAGCGCAAATCCATGAAAGAAGCGGACAGGCCAAAGATCAAAGACATCCTGGATGCAGGTGAAATTGGAAAAGATTACCAGTTAAAGGGATGGGTCCGGACAAAAAGGGGAAACAACAAGATTGCTTTTGTTGCCATAAATGATGGCAGTACTATCCATAACATACAGGTAGTTCTTGATGTTCCAAACTTTGACGAAGAAATGGTCAACCAGATCACTACAGGGGCCTCTGTCGTTGTAACCGGAACGCTGGTGGAATCGATGGGCAAGGGACAAACCATTGAGATCCAGGCCAAAGAAGTGGAAGTTTACGGTCCCGCTGATCCCGAAACCTACCCTCTTCAGAAAAAGGGGCATTCCATGGAGTTCCTTCGGGAGATTGCTCATTTGCGCCCCCGGACAAATACCTTCAGTGCTATATTCAGGATACGCCATCACCTGTCTTATGCCATCCATAAATATTATAATGATAATGGCTTCTTTTACATGCATACCCCGATCATCACAGGTTCGGATGCAGAAGGTGCCGGTGAGATGTTCCGGGTTTCTACCCTTGATCCGGTTTCTCCTCCCCTGACAAAGGCTAAAGAGGTCGATTACCAGAAAGATTTTTTCGGGAAGGAAACCAACCTGACAGTATCCGGCCAGCTGGAAGGGGAGCTTGGAGCACTGGCTTTGTCGAAGATCTATACATTCGGTCCCACATTCAGGGCCGAAAACTCAAACACACCCCGCCACCTGGCTGAATTCTGGATGATCGAACCGGAAATGGCTTTTTATGAAATTGACGACAACATGGACCTGGCAGAGGATTCTCTGAAACATCACGTAGGTTATATCCTGGATAATTGTCTCTCTGACCTGGAATTCCTCCAGAAAATGTATGACAAGGAGCTGCTTGAAAGGTTGAACTTCGTGCTCGAACACGACTTTAAAAGGATAGTCTACACTGAAGCTGTTGATATCCTTGAGAAATCCGGACAAAAATTTGAATTCCCGGTGGGCTGGGGAGAGGACCTGAAGTCAGAACACGAGCGCTACCTGGTGGAAAAGCATTACAAGAAACCAGTGATCATTACGGATTACCCCAAAGACATTAAGGCCTTCTACATGAAGCAGAACGATGATGGCAAGACCGTCAGGGCCCTGGACGTACTTTTCCCGAGGATCGGTGAGATCATCGGGGGTTCCCAGCGTGAGGAGAACTATGAAAAACTCAGCCAGCGGATCGAGGAACTGAAGATCCCCACTGAGGATCTCTGGTGGTATCTCGAAACCCG
>JAZGGT010000006.1:0-6134 GCA_036480555.1 Bacteroidales bacterium
TCCCTGTCAACGGTTCTTGATTTGGCAAGTATTCGCTCTTCTTCAGGCGTTAATTCTATCATTATCTCATCCGCAACCTGTTTGGTGATCGGATTATAGAGGTTATTAGCCTGGCTCTTGTCCACCGTGTAATCGGCGATCCATAGCTGATCTTCTTCACCGATGGTGCTGACCAGCCTGAACTGCATGCAAACGCTGTCGCCAAAGCACATAACCGTGGCTTCCACCAACGCATCCACATTAAGTTCTTTCGCAATTTCGGAGGCAGACAGATCAACATCCTTATATTTTTTGGATGTGGTTTTGCCTAAGACCCTAACTCCGCTGATCCGACCCATGTCACCGACCAGCAGCGCGTGCATGCCGGATACCATATTCTCCAGCTGGTCATCACCGGTAAAGTTCTCAAATGGAAGCACCACCAGCGACTGAATGTCACCCGCATGTAACTGTTTGCCTCCACCCACAATGTTGAGGACGGCCAATCCAATAATCACTACAAAACTCACATAGGTTGCAATTTTCCATGCATTGGGAACCACTGTTTTCTCTTCTTCTTTAACCTCTTCGATAGGTTTGGTTTTCTCGACACCCTCCGAGGTCACATCATATAGCCAGGATAGTATAATGGCCAGCGGGAATCCAACAGCCAGCACTATCACCACGATAGTAAGTAAGTTGGGCGGAAGGTTTAACGGCTCCGCCAGGTTATTGATCAGTTCGATGATGACAAATGCTGCAGAGGCATAGACCGTAATGACGTGCACGACCTTGCGCCTTTTCAACTCCTGCCAGAATTGGGATAGTTTGTTGGATCTATTGGGCATTTGAGCGAGGTTGGTTACTGCAAGTTACTGTTATATTATGATCGAGTCAATAGGAACAATTGAATTTATGACAGCTAACGTAATGTGTATAGACACCTTCGTAAGGTGTGTTTATATTATATATCTGTTTTTGTGGGTGTGTTTATAATGTCAAAAGGCGTTGGATATATTATATCCATAAATTTAATCAAAATCATCGAAAGGACTCCTGATGTTACTGAGTTCATTTGTGGCTACATGGGTATATATTTGAGTGGTTCTCGGATCTTCATGACCCAGGATCTCCTGGATGTATCTAAGGTTTGTTCCCTGCTCCAATAAATGTGTGGCAAAACTGTGTCGAAGACAATGTGGGGTTACATGTTTTTGAATACCAGACTTTTTGACTGCTTTCTTTAAAATCTTAGCCACACTTGTCGGGCTGTATTTGCCCCCTTTTTGCCCTTCAAAAAGCCATTCACTGGGTTGGTAAATCCTGTAATACTCCCGCAATAATGAAATCAGTTTATCTGATAGTATGGTATGTCTGTCTTTTTCCCCTTTCGCTTCTCTGATCTTGATCAGTCCTCTTTTTGAATCAATATCTTCTATTTTAAGATTGATAAGTTCACTGCGCCTCAGACCGGCTGAATAAATTGTGGTAAGTATACATTTATGCTTTATATTAACACTGAGATCAAGGAGTAAATTTACTTCCTGTTTACTTAATACTGTGGGCAGTTTTCTCTCCTTTCTGGGCCGTTCAACCTTATAGTACTGTTTTTCTCTTCCCAGTACCTTTTCATAATAAAATTTAATTGCATTGATTCTTTGATTTTGCTGGCTTGCAGAAATACCATGATTGTGCATAAGCTCAAGTATGTATGCGTTTATCTGATCAGATGATATTTTATTAAGATCATAATTGGCAAAATACTTCTTAAATTGACTGAAATATGATGAATAGATCTTTATGGTGCTAACACTGTATCTTTTTTGTTGCATGAGATTAAGGTAGCTATCAGGTATATTGGGGGGAGGACTTTTGATTGTCTTCTTTTTTTGAGAATCAATTA
Source organism: Bacteroidales bacterium (assembly GCA_036480555.1). Taxonomy (GTDB): domain Bacteria; phylum Bacteroidota; class Bacteroidia; order Bacteroidales; family SM23-62; genus SM23-62. The sequence goes on from JAZGGT010000006.1 coordinate 1,883, forward strand.
TTCCTGAACTGTTGATGTCAGCATGATCGTCGACCGTCCTTTTAAATTTCGCCAGGTCAAAACCATGAATCGGAATATACCAGGCTTTCTGTTGATAATTCCACCAGCAGTTTTGAACACGCTTGATGATTCGGTATAACTCCAGGTTGTATTCAAACCTGATCCAGATTACTTTTTTCCCCTTTAGATAGTCCTTTTCTAAAAGGATTTCAGGTCGCTCAGATTTCATCATTTTCTTAACTGGTTATTTTTTGATTACCGGGAAAATTCACGAGTATATTTTAATTAATCTCAATCAATGACTGGATATCTTTCCAGCAACTCTATATACTTCCAAGTAAACTCCATATACTTAATGTCGATGTACCTTGAATTATCAGTAGGCAAAAATCCGATTTGTAGATATTTTTTATGGAGTCCTGATTTTATTCCATATTTTCATTAGTTTCAGGTAATATTTAATTAACTGATTTTTAGCGAAATGAAACACACAAAAGTCGCTGTAGTCCAGTCCCAGCCTTTTCTCTTTGAGACTGACAAAACAATAGCAAAGATGTGGGACTTGCTGGCGGAGATCAAGGATGAATCACCTGATATGGTTTTGTTCCCGGAGGCATTTCTGCCGGGGTATCCAAGGGGATTGACTTTTGGTGCGGTAGTCGGAAGTCGTTCACAGGAAGGCAGGGAATTATATGCCAGGTACTACAATAATGCCATTGCCATTGGAGACTCCAGGTTTAAAGACTTACAGAATATAGTCAGAGAATTGGAGGCAGATCTGGCCATTGGCGTGGTTGAAAAGGATGATAAAGGAGGAACATTGTATTGCAGTATTTTCTATTTTGGATCAAATGGAGACTTCCTCGGCAAGCATAGGAAACTCAAACCTACTGGATCGGAACGCCTGATCTGGGGAGAGGGAGATGGTTCTACCCTGCCGGTTTTTAACACAGGATTTGGGATTTATGGTGCACTCATTTGCTGGGAGAACTACATGCCCCTGGCAAGGATGGCCATGTATCAACAAGGTGTTCAGATTTACCTGGCCCCTACAGCTGATTGCAGGGATAGCTGGCTAACCACCCTTCAGCATATTGCCACGGAAGGAAGATGTTTTGTCCTTGGATGTAATCAGCTGATAACCCCGGATGCTTATCCGGAGGATATCCGGTCAATTATTCACGATCCTTCAACCATTTCCTGCACTGGCGGCAGCGTGATCATTGGACCTGGGGGAAAGATACTTGCAGGTCCGATACTGAATGAAGAGGGAATATTGTATGCTGATCTCGACCTGGAGGAAGTGATCAAAGGTAAATATGAATTTGATGTGGCCGGTCATTATAATAGGCCCGATGTTTTTGCATTCCGGGTCAATACAGGATCAGGTGCCCATTAGAGATGAACATCACCATAGAGATCAACAAGCCCATAGGAATATGGTGCCTCCTTTGCTATTGCTGAACTTGATTACCTGGTTGATTTGTGTTGGCTATACAGATCGAACTGTAATCTCTTCGGACTCAGCTTTATTACCTGCAGCATCTACGGTGATTATTTTATATGTGTGTGCTGTCCGGTTGCCCGGTTTGTCCTTAAAATTAAATGGTGCAGGGCCGGTCTGTGGCTGGTGGGGCAATTCCCCTGTCTTCTCCCCGTCGCGCCATATCTCATAGCCTTTGATAGGTTCATCCCCGGCTATGGCTGTATTCCATGCCAGTGTAACCACACGGTCATCCCCCATCATTTCCTGTTTGATTTCCGGTGTAGCCGGGGAAGTCAAACCACCTTCTGATACCTGAAAATAATTGGTTTTGCCTTCCTTGGCTGCCAGGGCCATTTTTTCGATGTTTTGGCGATCACCCTCTCCCAGTCCATCCGCTTCGATCTGGGCGGAAAGGTAGTTCTGGTGAAGCTGGCATTTGGCAGGGTCATCATCAACATGGCCGATCCCGATGATGGCTGTATGGATCCCCGGTGTTGTCAGGGCATACTGTACGAGGGACTGGCTGGGCAGTTGTTCACTGCCCACAGTACGAACGACATGCTCGGAGGTATTGGACCAATTGGCGGGTTTGGTATACATGGCTCCATCGGCGAATACTTTCATGGCAATGATCCCTATATTCTTCGCAGCAGCGACCGGGATTACATTATGCTGCATATTCAGGTTGAGCTTGTCATTGGCATTGATAGCCACAAGCATTCCGTCGAAAAGATCGTAGGTGTCGCGCTGGATCATTTTGATCATGTTGGGAGATGAATAATGGCCTGAAAATCCTATGTGCTTTATCAGTTTTTTATGATCGGGGTTCAGTCCAGTGAGGTTGGTCCCGTCCCTGACATCCCTTAGTGCAGCCAGGGCGCCTATATGTTCCATATCCGGATTTGTATCTTCGATTCCCTTGAAAACAACGTCTACCTCGCTTTCCAGCCGGAAATTATGGATCAGCACCATATCGAGATATGCCCCTTCCGGGTAGGCCCCGGTCCCGTCCCCGAATATCTGGCTCAGGGTACGATTTACATCATAGAGGGTATGAGCAGGCATGGCCCCGTTCGTGCCGCTGTATACACCCTCAACAGGATAGCCCCCTTTCCCCCACCTCAGACCGGTTTTGGATGTCAGGAAAATAGACTTTCTCAGTTTCTCATTGTAGCCAGCCTGTCCGGGTATCAGGTTCAGCAGTCTGAAAGCCCTTCCGAAATTGGTCTGGCTGGGACCGTAATAATTCGATGTGTCAAAATAATTCACCCCCAGTTTGAATGCCTTCAGGATGATCTCAGCCGGATCTTCGGTAGGTGATGTCCACTGAAGTGAAGCCTGTCCGCCGAGTCCCAGGGAGGTTACTTCAAAATCCAGTTTGCCGAAATTCCTGGTCATCGGTGTGGGCAGGGTGCTGCCGGAACATGAAATATAAGGGAGGGCCGAAATCCCGGCTGCCGCTACTGCAGAAGTTCTCAGAAAATCCCTTCGGGTAAAATGTGGGGAGATATTTTTCATGATATTCAGGATTGGTTTTCATTAATTCTATCAGTCTAAATTTAAGAAATCGTAATCAATATTCAATTCATACTGTTTAATATTCAATTCGTACTATTTATTAACTTTGTATACTTTTTGAACTTTGAATACTTTCTGAACTTTGTGTGCTTTCTGAACTTTGTGTGCTTTCTGACAGGCTAAACCATGAGCGAGCAACTGAAAAAATCCTTAAAAGAGAGACTACTTGATAAATTCAGGCTGATCATTTACAATGACAGTTCCTTTGAGGAAATCTGGTACATCCGTCTTACGCGGATTAATATCATGATCCTGACAGCAAGTCTTATTGTATTGATCGTGGTGGGTATATTTGCACTGGTGGCTTTTACCGGTATCCGGCAATTGATCCCCGGTTACCCGGACGAAAATCTACGCAGGACCATCCACATGAATGCTGTACGGCTCGACTCACTCGATAATGAGATCAGGATGCGGGATCAGTATTTTCAGAATATCAGGTTACTGGTAGCGGGCGAGGAACCGGTCAACCCGGTTAATATCGGGGATACAACCATGGAACCCGCTTCTGTTAAATTCTCCAAATCCATCGAGGACTCCCTGCTCAGAATGCAGATTGAACAGGAGGAGCAATATAATTTGCTGGTATTATCCAACCAACGGAGTCCCACTGACCTGGCCGGCATCCATTTTTTTGCCCCTCTCAGGGGATTGGTGACCCTGCCCTTTAATTCTACTGAGAACCATTTCGGGACAGATATTGTCGCTGCACCTATGGAAGTAGTCAAGGCCACACTGGATGGTACCGTAATCATGGATGCGTGGACGGTTGAGACTGGATATGTAATTCATATTCAGCATGAAAACAACCTGATTTCTGTCTATAAGCACAACTCTGAACTCCTGAAGAAATCTGGAAATATTGTGAAGGCCGGGGATGCCATCGCCATCATCGGGAATTCAGGTGAACTTACAACTGGTCCCCATCTGCATTTCGAGTTATGGCACAACGGAACTGCCATAGATCCGCAATCCTATATTGTCTTCTAAATGCAGAAACAGGTAGCCATTCTCGGATCAACCGGATCCATCGGGACTCAGACCCTGGAGGTCATTGAAAAAAATCCGGATCATTTTAAACTGGAAATCCTTACTGCACGCAATAATGCAGATGTGCTCATAGCACAATCCAGGAAATTCCTCCCAAACCATGTTGTTATCACCAACGAGGATAAATACAATTATGTC
>JAZGGT010000007.1:0-11764 GCA_036480555.1 Bacteroidales bacterium
TCAATGAGGTGGACCAGATCCCCATCGAACTGACAAAGGATACCCTGAATAACTATTACGGGCATTTCGTGTTTACAGGGGGACAGGTGCAAGTCGGGGATCAGATCAAATACCGCATCAAGGCCGTAGATGCTGCGGTGGCTCAAAACACCACCTATCATCCTGAAACTGATTACCATGAATTTGAGATCGAGGAAATCCCGCCTTCAGTTGATTTTTATGAAAATGACTTTGAAGAAGGCATTTCAGATTTTCTGACCAGCGAGTTTTTTCATGATAAACCGGTGGGATTCAGTTCATTCGGCTTACACAGCGAGCATCCTTACAAGTCGCCCAACAAAGACGATACCTTCTATGATTTCTATGCCCAGCTGCGCATTCCCATACGCCTGAGCATTGACAATTCCTATATGTCATTTGATGAGATTGCCTATATAGAACCAGGGGAAGAGGGCACTGTATTCGGCGATGATGAATTCTGGGATTATGTGATAGTTGAAGGCTCCAGGGATGATGGAAATACCTGGCATCCCTTTAGAGATGGCTGGGATTGCAGGGCCAATGCCACCTGGGATGAAAATTACCGGAGTGGTTTCCTTCCCGGAAGCAATGACTCCCAGGCAATTCCCAAGGAAGAAGAAACACGGTCCAGGCTTATCAATATGCTCGATGATCCGTATTTCCAGTCCGGGGATATCGTACTGATAAGGTTCCGCCTTCAATCTGATCCATATGCACGCGGCTGGGGCTGGATGATAGACAACCTGCGCATACAGGGAACGACCGCTGTGAAGGATTATCCAATGCTCCCGGAGGGCATAAATATTTACCCGGTTCCATCAACCGGACTGCTGAATGTCAGCATACAGATGAAGGAAAGTATTGCCGAACTGCAGGTGGACCTCATGGATCTTACCGGCAGGGAGTTGCTGTTAGAGAGGTACAGTTATCCGGGTGATACTTTCGCCGAACAGTTTGACATAAGCCATTTGCCAAACGGGGTATATCTCATGAAATTCACTGCCGGGGATCAGACCATTGTCAGAAAGGTGATCCTGGCAAGATAAATGCTATAATGGTGGACCGGAGATCATTTTTTAATGATCCTCTGGTTTGCCACATGTTTTCCGTCAATCAGCAGCAGCTGGTAAATCCCGCTGGCATACATGGAAAGATCCATCCTGGTAGAAATCATGCCCTGGTTATTGGTCACGGATTTTCGCTGTAAAGCCTGTCCGTTCAGATTGTAGAGGATTATATCAACCTTGGGGGACTGAACCCCTTCTGCGAGTATGTTGAATATGCCCCTGCCCGGGTTTGGATAGACCTGTATTATTGATCCTCCGGAGGTTTTAGCGCGAATTTCATCCAGTCCAACATCATAGGCATAAAAATGGAGCTCATAGGTGCCTTGCGCCCCTCCGAAACTCCCATCGATCTGCAGGTAGTATTTGGCGCCTGGAATAACCGGAACCGCTTCAAGGGTGGCGGCGAGTTCTGTGGGACTGTAGTCATCGTTTGCGGCGATCAGGGAATGCTTATAAATTGCAGTACATGTATCCGCACGGTAAATGGCCATCTGGTTGTCCATACCGCTGGATCTGAGAGAGGCTATACCGGTTTCCGGTCCGTAAAAATAATACCACAGGCTGTTTTGAACTCCTCCCTCTATGCACCAGGTTTTGGCTGTCTGGGAATAACAATCTTCCGATTCATCGGGAGCGGGTTCATCAACTTCGGCAGTGGCCAGGTGATTTGACTGGGTAGTTACCCTGCCGCCGGGTGTGATCAGGGCGGCATCACACATATCATCATTTGGCAGCTTGTTCGCGGCATAGATCATGATGGTGTCCTGTTCATAGCAACTGCCATGGGAACCGGTCACGATGATCTCATATTCTCCCGGGGAAGGGGGAGTTGCTGTAACCCGATGGCCGGTGGACTGGTTCAGCATGGTAGCAGGGAACCATACATACTCTATCGCACCAAATGCTTCCAGGTCCCCCGACCCACCAAGGGCAATCTCTACTTCGGTATCGACAAGGACCATATCAATGGAGGGTGAAACCCGGACATATCCATGCCGGATAAGCGTATCTGAACCTTCCGGTCCTGATACAATCAACCGGACTGTCTTGGTCCCTTCAGATGAATACAGAACAGTATGCGGACCCACACTGTTAGCCGTGGCAGGTGCAGCACCCTCACCGAAGTCCCACATCCATGAACTAACATCCCTGTTTTCAAGGAAGGTATAGGTAATGCCGGCATTCAGGCAGGCTTCCCGAATATCGGCCTCGAACAAGGCCCTTGGTCCGCTTAGTTTTTTTGCATAGGCACGGATGCAGAGGTTAAATCCGCCATCCTCTCCGGCCGGGTTGCCCGACAACCAATCTGTTCCATTGTTACTGACCCAGTTGACATCCTGTTCAATAATCGGATCCGCATATCCTTCTATTGGCTGCTCTATAGGGATAACAACGCCTGCATCTTCAGTCCTCCGCCTGATCTTTACATAAAAATCACCCTGTACAGAAAGCGGCAATTCGAGTGTATAATAGCCCATCTGCTGGATCAGGATATCCTTTTTGCCTGCCAGAAGTCCACTCAGTATTTTATTGGAGAAGTCTTCGTAGATTTCAATGTCCAGTACCGTATTCGGATCAGCTACGGCCACTCCGATATGGGTGATCAGCATTTCATCCGGAGCGGTAAACCTTGCCAGTCCAAATGCCTCTTCATTATTCGGATAGCCAATAATATTGGTCACGCAAAGCCAGTCATACATGAATATTGTGTCCGTTTCTTCCAGGTCCCATCTGACAGGGAAATAGGCCGCCTCATCAGCAAACCTGCTGTCTTCATACGATACATAGAAAAAACCCTGGTCAGCCCAGGCAGTGTCCCAGCTGTTTTTGGCAATCCAGGCCCCTGTGCCGCCATCTGTGATATAATTATCATCCCATCCGCATAGCAGGACTGAATGGTTTGTGACTGCACTGCCATCATAATAATAGGAATGATTGCCTGAATTCAGGTTTGCCGGGTCCATATAAATGGTAACGTAGACCGCTCCATAGTCCATCACCAGCCCTTTCAGTGTTTCTTTGTCCATTGACGGCAGCCAACGGGCTTCCGGGACAAAAGCTGCCGGCCCGTACTGATCACAGAAAAACTCCGTGGCCGATGTATTATAAGGGTCCTGTGATTCGAGGACAGGACCGGACATTCTGCTCAGGTAGGCAGTGGCAATATATGGATTGCTGCCTGTTCCATAAGCCCATTCATATCCATGACAACCTGACAGGTTCTGTTCAGAAAGGTCTGTTTCTGAAAAACCCATTCTCAACCAGGATGATTCAAGGGATCCTGTAACGGCAAAGGTGGCACAGTTACCACCAGCACTTCCGTTCCCCTGGTATTTGGCTGCTGTCACAAGTCCCACGTCCCGCAGGTCATACTTTAAGGGAAGTTCAGCATCACTTTTATAGGGGTCAGATTTTGCTTCTGTCACATCACTTCTGAGCCGAAAAGGAGCATGTTGGTATGCTGTTTGTACCCGTCCACTGCCAGGGTATGGTTGAAAATCCGGATTTTGCCTCATGGGAACTTGTGCGGATGCCTCTACAGAACCCAGGCAAAGCAAGATCAGGAAGGGGATTATTTGTTTCATAATGCCATTATCCATATCGTAATTGTGTAAAATAAACTAATTTTACGTGCGTTTAAGAGAAAAGTTAAATAAGCATTATAATGAGTATTGTAGAAAAGGTTGTCGGCGGACTGTTCGGATCTAAGTCAGAACGCGACCTCAAGGAGCTTCAACCCTGGGTTGACAAGATCAATGCGGAGACGGACAGGATTTCGGGAATGAGTAATGATCAGTTGAGGGCTGAATCAGTGGAACTGAAAAAGCTGATCAGGGAAAGTATTGCTGCAGAACAGGAGGAGATAGCGGGACTGAAAGTTCAGTTAGATGATCCCCGGATGGATGTGGATGAGAAAGAAAGACTTTACCAGCAGGTTGAAAAAATAGAAAAAACGGTTGATGAGATACTTGACAGGGCCCTCGAAGAAGGATTGCCCCTTGCTTTTGCCATCATCAAAGAGACAGCCCGCCGGTTCAAGGAAAATGAATCCCTGGAAGTTACGGCAAATGATTATGACAGGGACCTGGCAGCTTCCCGTGACAGCATTGAGATCAAAGGAGACAAAGCTTACTGGAAGAATGAATGGATGGCCGGTGGCAACATGATCACATGGGACATGATACATTACGATGTACAGCTGATTGGCGGGGTTGTACTGCACCATGGACGTATTGCGGAGATGGCTACCGGGGAAGGAAAAACGGTGGTGGCAACGCTTCCGGTATATTTGAATGCCCTGACAGGCAGGGGGGTACACATAGTCACTGTGAATGATTACCTGGCCAAGCGAGACGCCGAGTGGATGGGGCCCCTCTATGAGTTTCATGGTTTGCTTGTCGATTGCATTGATAAACACCAACCCAATTCTGATGACCGCAGGAAGGCTTACCTGGCTGATGTCACCTTTGGAACAAACAATGAATTTGGATTTGACTACCTGAGGGATAATATGGCCATCAGTGCCTCAGACCTTGTCCAGCGGCCCCATAACTTTTCCATCGTGGATGAGGTGGATTCAGTCCTGGTGGATGATGCACGTACCCCACTGATCATATCCGGACCCATCCCAAGGGGAGAGAACCAGCAATTCATGGAGCTGAAGCCCAAGGTGGAAAAAATTATCAATGCACAGCGGAAACTGGTCAACAACATTATAGCTGATGCCAGGAAGCATTTGACTGATGGGGAATCTGAGAATGGGGGACTCGCACTCCTGCGTGCCTTCAAGGGACTGCCAAGGAACAAGGCCATCATCAAGCTGCTCAGTGAGGAAGGAAACAAAAGCCTCATGCGGAAAACCGAGAATTTCTACATGCAGGAGAACAGCAAGAACATGTATAAGGTTACCGATGAGCTTTACTTTGTCATTGATGAGAAGAACAATTCGATAGAGATGAGTGAAAAGGGACTGGACCTGATCACGAGCTCATCTGAAGATGCTGCTTTTTTTATACTTCCCGATATTGGCAGTGAGATAGCCGAACTCGATAGTTCCAGCCTCTCAGACAAGGAAAAACTGGTTAAAAAAGACCAGTTGCTGCAGGAGTATGCGATCAAATCTGAACGGGTTCATACCATCAACCAGTTATTGAAGGCATATTCACTTTTTGAAAAGGATGTTGAGTATGTGGTCATGGACAACAAGGTTAAAATTGTTGACGAGCAGACTGGAAGGATACTGGAAGGAAGACGATATTCCGATGGATTGCACCAGGCAATCGAGGCAAAGGAAAACGCTAAAGTGGAGGCTGCCACACAGACTTTTGCTACCATCACCCTCCAGAATTATTTCAGGATGTATAAGAAGTTGTCAGGGATGACGGGTACAGCAGAGACGGAAGCCGGAGAATTATGGGATATTTATAAGCTTGATGTGGTGGTGATCCCCACCAACAGACCCATTGTCAGGGATGACAGGGAAGACCTTGTCTATAAAACGGTGAGGGAAAAGTACAATGCAGTGATTGACGAGATTGTCAACCTTGTCAGGGAGGGCAGACCCATACTGGTGGGGACAACATCAGTTGAGATCTCGGAGTTGCTGAGCCGCATGCTCAAGATCCGGAAAATTGAACATAATGTGCTGAATGCAAAATTACACTCAAGGGAAGCTGACATTGTTGCCCATGCCGGTAAAACCGGGTCGGTTACCATTGCGACGAACATGGCTGGCCGGGGGACCGATATCAAATTGACCCCGGATACCAGGGGGGCAGGCGGACTGGCTATTATTGGTACAGAAAGGCATGAATCAAGGCGGGTGGACCGGCAGTTGAGGGGGCGTTCGGGACGGCAGGGTGATCCGGGTTCTTCACAATTTTATGTTTCCCTTGAAGACAACCTTATGAGATTGTTCGGTTCGGACAGGATCTCGGGGATCATGGACCGGCTCGGACTCAAGGAAGGTGAGGTGATCCAGCATTCCATGATCAGTAAATCCATAGAGCGCGCCCAGAGGAAGGTGGAAGAGAATAACTTTGGGATCAGGAAGCGGCTCCTCGAATATGATGATGTGATGAATTCCCAGCGTGAGGTGATCTATACAAAACGCAAACACGCCCTGCTTGGTGAAAGAATCAGCGTGGATATCAACAATATGATCTATGATGTCTGTGAGAGCGTTGTCCTTGATTGCCATGGCCATGTGGATTATTCAGAATTCTCACTGGAAGTGCTCAGGAATCTTTCCGCCGAACCGCCTGTTGATGAAGCTGAATATATGAAAGCAGATGCTATTGAGATCACTGAAAAACTGTTTGAAAGCATTCGTGATAAATATTACAGGAAACAGGAATCCATAGCTCAACAGGCATGGCCGGTGATAAAAGATGTATTCGAAAAGCAGGGTAAGGTTTATGAGAATATAGTGGTCCCCATATCCGACGGCACAAAAGTCTTCCAGATCCTTACCAACCTCGAAAAGGCTTATGAGAGTAAGGCACATGAAGTACTCAAGTCATTTGAGAAAACGGCCATACTGGCCACCATTGATGAAACCTGGAAAGAACATCTGAGGGAACTGGATGACCTGAAACAATCTGTTCAGAATGCGACCTATGAACAAAAAGATCCATTGCTTATTTACAAATTTGAATCATTTGAATTATTCAAGATTGCCATAGACAAGATCAATAAAGATGTCAGTTCCAGCCTTTTGAAAGGAAACATACCAATTCAAGACTCCAGCCAGGTCCAGCAGGCAAGGGGCCCCCGTCGCCTGGATATGAGTGAATTCGAACAGACCAAAAACGATGCCGGGTCCGCATATGAGGGCGGAGGTGGGGATGGCGGGCCAGCCCGGCAACAGCGAAAAATGGAACCCGTCCGTTCAGGCAAGAAAATAGGCCGGAATGAGATCGTTAAGGTAAGATACCAGAACGGCAAATTAGTGGAAGCAAAATACAAGAAACTTGAGCCTGATATCAGCAGTGGTGCCTGTGTCCTGACAACATAGCTTCCTGGATCTGATATGGCTGCCGGAACCGATTTAGATCGGGATGGACCTGATCAGTTCTGTAAGCCTGCCGTAGGTCGTCCGGCTAACGGTCGTCAATGGCAAGCGGACCTGGTTCTCACAGATATTAAGGATATTCAAAGCGGCTTTCACACCGGCCGGGCTTCCCTCAATAAAAAGTTGATCAATTATTTCCAGCAGGCTGTAATGAATAGACCGTGCCTCATCCCAGCGGTTGTCCAGGGCCAGACGTACCATTTCCGAGAACTGGCGGGGGAATGCATTGCCAATGACCGAAATAACCCCGCACCCCCCTGTACTGATCATGGGAAGTGTCAGGGCATCGTCTCCTGATATAAGATCAAATCCTGCTGGCTTGTCTTTGGCGATCTTCATGATCTGTACCATATTGCCCGAAGCTTCCTTGATGCCTGCAAAATTTTCACATTCTGCAGCCAGTTTAAGGGTTGTTTCGGCAGAGATATTGGAACCTGTACGGGAAGGTACATTATATATAATCACCGGAACCGGACTGGCCCCCGCGATGGCCATGTAATGATTATAGATCCCTTTCTGGTTTGGTTTGCTATAATAGGGGGAAGCTGTCAGGATAGCAGCTATCCCATCGAAGTTGGTATTCTTAATCCTTTCGATCTGCTGCCTGGTATGATTGCCACCCATGCCCACTACCAGTGGTAGTCTCCCTCCATTAACCTTCATCACATGCTTGATAACCTCCCCTTGTTCTTTGTCGGATAACACAGGTGTTTCACCTGTTGTCCCAAGGGCTACGAGGTATTCAACCCCATTCTTAATGACATGTTCAATGACATTGGCAAGTGCCCTGAAATCAATGCTGTCATCCTTTTTAAAGGGGGTGACCAGGGCTACACCCGTGCCGGTAAATGTTGATTTCTTCATAATACTGTCCACTGCCTAAGCAAATATAGGTAATTTCAATGGATTGCTTCTATGGTTTTTTGGTGTGGATTATGGACAGGTAATGCCTGATCTGCTCGATCAGGTAAATGATGCTGATTTCTTTTTGAATATCGATCATGAGGTCATATTCTGTATGCATCACCAACCTGCCGACTTTATAGGAAGCCGGATTTAGTTTCAGGATATAGTTCACAGGGAAATGATCCTCCACGCTAAGGTCAAACAGGATGTCGAATGGCTTTCGGGAAAAATCCATAACAAACGGGACACCCGGTACCTTCGACCATTTAAGGTCCTTCAGGCAAAAGAACTGGAAACCTTTCCTGAGCAGGTACTGGTCAGGGATTTCCTGGTCATCCACAAAACCCAGTACTGATGTGTCAATAGCTTCGCTTTCAAGGAATTGCTTGAACTCCTTTACCGCTTCGAATTCTTCTTCATTCCGGCAGGAAAACAGGATCCCTGCAGATCTTGCGGTGGTAAAATTATAAATACGTTTATGCCGTTTTACCTGCCTGAGCTTCCTGCGCAACTCAAAAGTCCCGGTAAGCCTCTGGATATCTTGGATAAGCTTCACGCTGCAATAATATAAAAAATAAGTCCACCCCGGTCAACTGATTTTTTCTATTTATTAACAGAAGCCGCTCACCGGGCGTATCACAGAGAGGTTCATGGCCTTATCATGGCAAGGAATTCATCTTCACTGATGATGGGGATATCGAGGGTTTCGACTTTTTCCAGTTTGCTCGGACCTATCCCCGCTCCACCAAGCAGGTAATTTGTACGCGAGGATATGGACCCTGCATTCTTCCCTCCATTCGCTTCGATGAGTTGTTTCAATTCATCCCGGGAATGCTTTTCGAAAGAACCGGAAATGACAAAGATAAGTCCTTCGAGTTTGTTGCCGGTCTTTGCCTGTTCAGCGTTCATACTGAATTGGAGTCCCGCTGATTCCAGTTTATCCATTAAATTCCGGCTTTTCGTATCATTGAAAAACTGTATGATGCTTTCGGCGATCCGCTCGCCCACTTCATCGGCCGCCACCAATGCTTCATAATCTGCGCTGCGAAGCCGGTCCATCGAGGTAAAATGCCTGGCAAGTTTTTTTGCCACTGTTTCCCCCACATACCTGATACCCAGTGCAAATAATACCCTTTCAAAGGTGACATCCCTTGACCTGTCAATGCTGGTTATCAGGTTGGAAGCCGATTTCTCCGCAAAGCGCTCCAGCCGCAGGAGATCCTCCTTCCGCAGGCTGTAGAGGTCCCCGGCATCCTGTAGGAGTCCCACATTAAATAATTGCTCAATTGTGGCCTCCGCTGTACCGATATCCATGGCCCTGCGGCTGATAAAGTGTTCTATTCTTCCCCTTATCTGGGGCGGGCATCCGTATTCGTTGGGACAATAATGGGCGGCTTCCCCTTCCGTACGGACCAGCCGGGTGCCGCACTCCGGACAACTGTCAATGAAATCAAATGCTGCAATGTCCCCGTCACGTGATGCCAGGTTGATGCCGGTGATCTTTGGGATGATATCACCTCCTTTCTCAACATATACCTCATCTCCGAGCCGTATATCCAGCATCTTAATCTGGTCTGCATTATGAAGAGAAGCCCGTTTTACAGTTGTCCCTGCCAGCAGTACCGGTTCAAGGTTGGCTACGGGGGTAATTGCCCCTGTCCTGCCTACCTGAAAATCAATACTTAACAACCGGCTAACAGCCTGTTCCGCCTTGAATTTGTAGGCGATGGCCCACCTGGGGGACTTTGCCGTGAAGCCAAGCTGTTCCTGCTGATCGTAGCGGTTGACCTTGATCACTATCCCGTCGATATTAAAAGGCAGGCCTTTCCGCTTTTCTTCCCAGTCCCTGATATAGGTGAACAATTCCTGTATGTTTTCAAACTTCCGGATGTACCCGGGGATATTGAATCCCCATTCACGGGCTGCTGTAAGATTCTCAAAATGTGAGGAGAAGGGGAGGTTCTCCCCCAGCAGGTGATACAGAAAACAATCCAGGGGTCTTCTGGCAACAAACGATGAGTTCTGCAGCTTGAGGGTACCTGCTGTGGCATTTCTTGGATTGGCGAATACATCTTCTCCGGCCGCCCGCCGCTGTTCATTCAGTTGGCCAAATCCTTCATGGGACATGAAGATCTCACCACGGATCTCAAATGACTGTGGCTGATTCTTTCCCCTGAGTACCAATGGAATGCTTCGGATCGTCCGGACATTGTCAGTCACCACATCCCCGCGCATTCCGTCACCCCGGGTTACGGCCCGGACCAGCCTGCCGTTTTCGTAACTGAGGCCTATGGCCACGCCATCGTATTTCAATTCAGCCACATATTCGAAACCATCTCCTATCAGTTTCCTTACCCTTGCGTCAAATTCCAGGACCTCTTCCTCTGTGTACGTATTTGAAAGGGAGAGCATTGGGTATTTATGAGCCACCTGGAGGAATTCCCTGTTCAGGTCACTGCCCACCCTCTGGCTCGGACTGTTAACATCACTGAATGCCGGGAATTCCTTCTCAAGTGCCTGCAATTCATTCATCATTATATCATATTCGAAATCAGTGATCTCTGGCTGGGATAATATATAATAGCGGTAATTGTGATGCCGGAGAGATTCCCGCAATTCACTGATCCTTTTATCTGCAGCCGTTTTGTCCATGGTCATGATTAATGCTGTATTCCGCATATAAAAATAATGTTTATTCCCGCACAAAAATTAAAATGGTAATCACTATATCAGGGTATTTTGAACAAACTGTGTATTAATTATGTGGGTGATCTTCTGTTATGTCTCTACCGATACCTATATTTGATATTTTGTTTATGAGTTTGCAAGGCAACAAAACTGGCAATTTTAACGTCTTTTATCTCGTGTTATAAAAGCATCACAAGGTCAGGAATGAGGCTTCTTTTAAAATATCTGCTAATTTGCCTGCTGTTTTTGATACAGCAGGTCGCTGATGCACAGTTAAGCCGCGGGGGGAACCCGATCGGGGCCGGGACCATAAAATCATCATTCCAGTGGATCAGCCTGGATGATGTTGAGGTGGAAGATTTATTGCTGGAAGACCAGGCGGATGCCATAAGGGGTCTGAAAAACCGTCGTATTGCGAGGGAATTCCCGGTATCTCTGAACCCGGAAAGGGACGGGACCTGGGAATGGATGGATGACGGTACCAGGATATGGAGACTCGGTATCCGGGGAAAAGGGGCCAGGGCCCTTGGGATGGTTTTTAACCGGTATTTCCTTGAAGAAGGGGCCAGGCTTTTTTTGTATGATCCGATGATGAAAAAGGTTCTCGGCGCCTATACCAATGAGAATAACAAATCCTCAGCCATGCTTCCAGTGACCTATTTACCCGGTGAGGAGCTGATCATACAGCTGGAACTGCCTGTGGGACTGGTAGATCATGGAGAACTTCAGGTAGGAACGGTACGATATGCCTACCAGCCTGTTTTTGAGGATAAATCCCTGTACGATGATTATTTTGGCCGGGCCGATAGCTGTAATATTGATATTAATTGCCCGGCAGGGAATGACTGGCAGCTGCTGAAAAGATCTGTCGTCCGGATTGTCAACGCTGAATTATGCACAGGCGTGCTGGTAAATAATACAAATGAGGACGGGAAACCCTACATCTACACCGCGGCCCATTGTGTCTTTAATGATGGAGAATACCAGTCAAGTGTTTTTTATTTCAATT
>JAZGGT010000008.1:0-4795 GCA_036480555.1 Bacteroidales bacterium
CCGCCTGGTACTGACACCGGAAGCCTCAAAATAGCCCATCACAGGTTCCCCGGGATCAGTGAGGTTATAAATATTTCCCCCAACTCTTGTAGGGATGGGATCGAAGAGAGTGCCGGAGTTTTCACTCAGATCATCATGCATTTTCCAGAATTCATAAGCAGCCTGTGAAATGGCATACTGTCTAACCAGCAGACTGTATAAAATCCTCAACCTGTTGGTCTCATCCGTAACATAATGTAAGGGATAATCAATAATCCTGTCGGATGTCAGGTGGTTTGTATTCCCGAGCATGATAGACCTGGACATATTGCTTTTCCAACATTTAAAGCGATCGATTTTGTTAGGTGCCTGCATGGGGACTGTGAACTCCCATGTTTCTTCCCACTCCCACCTGTAATACCGAGTTTCATTCATCGGATCATGGGTATTCAGGTAGAACTGTATACCACGGGTAACAACATTCTGAACCCTGGTTTCCTTTTCTTCATATCGCACATCAAGGTTTTCAACAAGTGGGGCCTTTTTCAGCATCACATAATCCGACTGGTATTCCTTGCCATCTGCCAGGATGATCTGCAGCTGGTACCGGCCTCCGGCAATGCCCCTGAACGAGGAAGTGTCAGTATAGTAATTGCCAGGATCTTTCTCTTCCAGATAGAACGGCAAACCCTCGTCATCGGTGATAATGACTGTAGCCCCGGATTCTGGATTAGAATTGAAGTCTTCATATGAGAATGTACGTGATAATCTTACCAGGCAGGGTCTGTTTTCATCCGTAACCATGCCATCGACAACGAGGATATTCTCATACTCTTCAATATCAGGATAAAATTTTTCAACACAGGCCTGTAATATAAGTGCCAGTAAAATGAGTCCAGTGATATGTGGATTTCTGTTCATCCTCAGAATTTGAAATTATATGTAAGTGTTGCTATTGGCTGGTTAAAAACCGAAAGTTTGTAACCTTTAGTCACTCCTTCCCGGGTGACAAAGAATATGGAATAAACATTGTCCCGTCCGGTTACATTGTAGACAGACAGGGTCCAGTCGCTGTGGGCAATTTTCTTTGATTTCAGGTTTCCATAAAGGGTCGCTGACAGATCCCAGCGCATATAATCAGGGATCCTGTACTGATTGCGTTCAGAATACTGCAGCAGGATGTTAGATCTTTGTATATACTTTGAAACAGGATATGTGATCGGTCTGCCCGTACTATAAGTAAAATTGCTGGAGACCCCGAATCTTCTTGAAAATTTATAATTCCCTGTTAGAGTAACATCATGGGGTTTATCATGGTTTGCCGGGTAATACTCTCCTGAATTTATCTGTTCGGATGGAAACCTGCCATCCACCTTGTAAAATATTCTTGAATAGGTATAACTTAACCAGCCGTTTAGCCTTCCCTTTTTCTTGATCATAAGTTCAATGCCGTATGCCTTTCCTGTGCCGTTAATGAGATCTGTTTCTATCATATCATTCAACAGCAATGTCGCACCCCCTTTGTATTCAACAATATTATTGAACTTTTTATAATATAATTCTGCAGAGGATTCAATTTTATCACTGAACATATCCAGGTAATATCCCAGTGAAATCTGATCGCCAATCTGCGGTTTGAGGTAGGGATCGCTTAATTTCCAGTAATCTGTCGGTGATAAAGCCGTAGTATTGGAGATCATATGAAGATATTGTCGCATACGGTTATAGCTGATTTTCACCGAGCTGTACCTGTCAATGATATATCTCAGGCTAAACCTGAATTCAGGTCCCATATAGGTTTCTATGGGAGATCCCGTATCGTGATATACTGTATCACTTATATTATCAGGTTCAACCGGCATATCATCCTTGTAGGAATACACTGTTTTTGGTCCCATGTAAATGAATGATGAGAACCTCAATCCCGCATAGAGCAACAACCTGTTATTGATTTTGAATTCATCACTGAAATATATCGAAGATTCAATCCCTCGCTCATCTTCCATATCCAGGTTCCTGATCAGTGATTCATCTCCCATGCCCATGCGTGTGCCCGGATTCAGCCTGTAGAGAATAGAACTTAATCCGAATTTAATTTTGTGATCAGCATTTGGATACCAGGAAAAATCAGCTTTCATTTCCCCGTAGAGAATTTCGTTAGTCATATCAAAGGCCAACTCGGGATTATTCCGACTTGAAATTTTATAATTATACTTGCTGTAGATCCCGGAAAAACTGGAAAGCAGCTTGTCACTGAAATGATGCTCATAGGTAATAGATCCATTAAGATTGGAGTACTGGTATGAAGTATCGGAGTTCAGGCGAAAATGGTCATAGCTGTAATAACCGGCAATGTCTATTTTATTGCTGGTATTGAAATCATGACGGACCCGCATATTCAGATCATGAAATCTGGCATCACTGTTCCTGATGGCAGGTACATTCACCCGGTTCAGTATCCAGTCTGAATAGGTGGATCTTCCACCGATAATAAATGCTGTCTTATCCTTTATGATAGGACCTTCGACCACCAGTCTTCCTGTAACTGGACTGATACCTCCGTAGACAGTAAATTTTTTCCGGTTTCCCGTTTTTGTAGCCACATCAAATACCGATGATAACCGCCCTCCGTACCTTGCCGGTATTCCACTTTTATATAGTGAAAAACTGCTTATTACATCCGGATTGAAGACGGAAAAGAACCCGAACATATGGGAAGAATTAAATATGGGTGCAGTATTGATCAGGAATAGGTTTTGTCCGGTGCTACCACCCCTCACGTTAAATCCCGATGCGCCTTCACCTACTGTTTGCACACCAGGTAGAAGCAAGGCTACTTTCAGGATATCTGTTTCACCCAGCACCGCAGGCAATTCCTTTATTGTCTTAATATCTACCTTGTCCAGGCCCATCTGCAGGCGTGTAACATTTCTTGTATTTTCGGCAACGATCTCAACACCCTTCAGCCTGCTGATCTTTTCCTCCAGATCTACATCCAACGAACCTGTGGCATGAATTTCAACCTGGTGCAAGATATCTTTCTTTCCAAGACTGTGATATCTGATAAAATGAGTTCCTTTTGAAAGGCGCAGTAGATAGTACCCATTCATATCTGTAATGACACCCGTTTCGGTGTCTTCCACATATACTACAGCACCTATTATAGGTTCCCCGGTTTCCGCCTCCCTGATCAGGCCTGAAAGTCTAATGCCCGATGCCCCGTTATTACTCCCGTTTGCACCATTAATATAAATAACCTGGTCGGTGTGGTTGCCATTCTGTTCTGAATGTTTGTTGCCGTTGGTGTGTTGTAGTATAATTTCACCAACAGAATCAATGTCTGATGCAGCATTGAAAAAATCCCCTGGCAGGGCATAAACCGGGTTATTTTTGGTGATAATGATGTTTCCAAATCTGTCGGCGTAATGATAAACATCCCTTCCTTCAAAGGCATTATCCAGGATGGTATTCAGTTGATGCTGCCGGGTTGTGTCGGTGATCCTGATCATACGGATCCAATCCTGCCTGTAATGAAACCTAAGGGGGTACCTCGACTCCACCAAACGTGCAAATTCTGTAAAGTCAGTATCCCTGAACCGTATGTTGATCAACAGGGTATCAACCTGCGCCCGGGTTCCTGCCAGGGCATAAAAGGTTATCCATATGAAAAAAATTACTTTTTTCAAAATCATTCATTCAATCTTCGTCATCATAATATCTCACGAGGCTGATGAGCTGATCGATCCCGGCCCGACTCACTGAAATGTCATGCTGATTGATATATGCTTTAATATCATCCTCCCTGTCCTGTAAGGCATGGAGTAATGATTTACGATTTGTGATCTTATAAAAGTGGTTCCCTTTTTTGATAAATACACTACGGGTTTGCTTATATTCACCTGATCCGGATGATCCTTCCGAAAAAAATTTCTCCCACTTGATCCATATTTCTGTATCTGACCAGTATACCGATTCATAGTATCCTGGTTCGAAATTAAAATCCGCGCCTTGCTGAGATTCAAGCAGGTAAAATTTGTGATCACCGAGATTAAATGTTTTGACAATGTTCCTATTGACAATAATTATATGTGAGCCCGAAATTGAGAAATGCTGGATAAGAAGATCATCACTCAGCAAATCATACCTGATGGCGTGATATGATATGTTTACCCTATCGTTACTTATGAACCCACTTTGCCAGGAGAATTCACCAAAATATGGGTGACCTATACCTTGCGGATACCTGGTTTGATGCAATTTCCCGTTTATGACATGATGGCTGGTCTGGAATAGACTGTCATAAAGCGAATGCAAATGGTTTTCTCCTGATACTTGCTGGGCCGTTGCAAAGCTAGTAGTGCAGACCATCAATAAGCAGATGACTATTCTGGATGTCATTTCCTGTATCAGTTTTTGTTAAATGAACTTTTGTGAACTAACCTTTACAAACCAGGATTAGAAAAAAGGCTGTCACGGTTACGCGGCAGCCTTTGAATATAGAGGTTAGGTTTCCTACTTTTTAATGAACTTCTGCGTACTGTAATTATTATGCCTGTCGCGAACGGTGACCAGATATACACTGCTGGAAAGTTCATTGATATCCAGTGTCACGAGTCTCTCATTATTGACCTGAATATCCATTACAGTCTGGCCGGTAATATTGATCACCTTGATATTACTGATGCCGGTATTGCTTATTAACTGCATACTCTCGGACGCCGGATTCGGATGCATCCTGAATTTCTGCTCACTGATTACCTGATGAACGGACTCATATATTTCATCCATCATTTTCATGTCGCCTAAGGTGGATGGA
>JAZGGT010000009.1:0-7082 GCA_036480555.1 Bacteroidales bacterium
GTTCCAGCCTTTTATCGTATTGTTCCTTAGTACCAAACAGTTCAATTATTATTAATATTCTTGCATCTCTTACACTCATTAAAGGAAACTCAAGTTCACTTTCTATTTTTTCTTTTAGCAAAAACAATGCTGCTAACATTACCAGTGATTGTTTCCGGGAATTATATGGTATAAATCCCTCTGAATACATTAAGAAAAAAGAACTTACGCAATAATCTGTATGCTTATCAAATTTTCCCTCAGTGTAACAAATATTATTTAGAATAGAACCATTTGATCTTCAGTATTTGAGTACTATTTTCGACCTAAAAAAAATACAGGGTGATATACCCGGCAACCAGAAGGGATAAAAGCAGGATGATGAAATATATCCCTGCAAGAATCATCTCCTTTAAAATGATCTTCCAGAGAGCTTGCCTGTAAAAGCGTTTCATCCCGGCAGTGAAGTAAACCGGAACAAGGATAAACATTAAAGCGATGAAATTATTATTCCCTTTTACGATTTGGCCCAGGATGATCATCAGTGAAAATACCAGCAGCATAAAGGAATGCATATTAATGGAAAACATCAGGTGTTCGATATAAAATACTCTTCTTCTGACATATAACAATTTTAACAATAAGGCAAATACTGGCATTAACAAAAACAATACATAGGAGATTGTCCGGTAAAAATTCTGTATGAAAATGGTTTTGTTTGTCAAAGCATCGATCGCTCCCTCTCTTAATCTTTTACGTCTTTTGGCTTTTCTTACAGATTTAGTTGAGGCTGTGAAATCTATATCAGCCATGAAAATTGAGTCGTTCCTGAGAAGCTTGATGGCCAGAGAGTCATCCCTGATAATGGCATCTGTTGTATCGGCTGTGATTTTAAGCCAATTATCACCAGCCTCCGTTATTTTCTTACTTGTGGCCTGTGCCAGAAAAAAGAAAAGCAGACTCAGGAGGAGATACAGACGGAAGGGTGACATATATTTCTTCCGTTTGCCCGCCAGGTATTCCCTGGTCAGGAATCCGGGTTTAAATAAGAACGGTGGTATGGAACGAAAGATCCGGCTGTCAAGATTGACAATATCACCTACCTCGGTAAGGATGTCTTTCATGGGACGATTCAGCGCGGTAAAACTCTGGCCGCAGTTGGAACAGAAATTACCACTGTCCAAGCGCCCACAATTCTGGCATTCTTTTAATTCTCCGTCTTCTTTTACAGGTTTGTTGTCTTTATTGTCCAAATGAGTAAGCGTCAGGCCAAAAATATAATATTATATCATATATCTTATCATACCGACTGCTGGTCGGTATGTATTATCTTATTGATTATAAATTGATTAGGGCTATTTAAAACTACTTTCCAGGTTGGGATCTCCCTTCCCGTCATAAATTGCATTCCTGGGGTACGGAAAGACCGGTCTGGTTATCATAACTTCCCCATCCATGACCTTGGACATGATCACCCGATCAGGAGCATTGCCATTTTCCACCCAGTCTCTCAATAACCCGATCCAATCTGCCCTGTCCGGGCCGGGCCCTTTATTACAATGCAGAACACCCGGTAACATAAAGAGTCGAACATAATCACTGATGACGGGATCCTTCTCTCCCAGGGCCTTATAATGTTCAATAGTAGCATATGCCGAAAGTGCGGGATCATTCCATCCATGATAAATGATCATTTTCCCATTCCTCTTTTTAAATCCAGTGTAATCGGTTGAGGTGGCATCCAGGTAGGCCGATGCATAGCGGGTTTCTTCGAAGAAATCAGAAAACTCATACTTCGAATAATCCCATTCCGAATCCTGGAAAATCAGGTATTTGAACATTTCTGTCCCGAATCCAAACTGCAAACTTGGAAATCCCAGTTCCATGGATCCTTCATTGGGACCTGTGATCCAGGGCATCCATCCCCCGGGTTCATTTTCACCACCCAGTGGAAAACCTGGATAAATTTCTCTCTTATCGCTGGCTATTCCGTCATAAACTGTTTGTATTGCCTTAAGCTGCCTGATGGTAAAACATTCCTCACCAATCCCTTCATCTGGACAGGTCGGCAATAATGACAGGTTAAAATCACATTTGTCCGGATCATTCAGGATATTATCTTTTATCCCATCCAGCTCATCGCATTGATCCAAGATGGCTGCATGTAGCATGGCCAGGTTCTTTTTTGTAATGACAGGCTCATCCATGTTATCTGGATCCGGATAGATGGCCTGGATGTTCTGGATGAATTCTGCAGCGATGGCCGGCCAACCAATGGCAGGGGCTCCGACAATGATCCCGTCGAAATCTTCAGGATATCTCTGGGCTTCCATCATGGCCTGACCACCTCCTCGTGAGCAGCCCATGAAGTAGCTAAACTCGGGATCATGGCAGTAATACCTTTCAATAATAGCTTTTGAGATAACTGCAGTCCGGTGAATAGCCAGGTGGCCGAAATTAACTTGTCTTTCCATATTATCAAGAGCCCAGTCAGCTTTGATCCCGGGACCTTTGTGACCAGTGTCTGTACCTGAGGTAGCATAGCCATCATGAACACTCCATCTTGCCCCATTCGCAATGGAACCCACAAATCCACCCCCTCCGCCCATGAAAAACCTACCGTTCCAGTCCCCGGGTAGCAGCAACTCAAAATTGATTTCCTTTCCTATTGTTCCCAATACCTTACAATAAGTGGTTTTATCTGTGACGGAGAAAGTCTCGGTAATCACCAATTCCGGTAAATCCAAGTACTTCAGTTCTTCACAGGGGATACAGCCGTTTATATCCTGCCTATCGGGATCCTGGGCCGAAAAAGGCAGGGAAAAGATGAACAGCATAATGCTGGTAAGTCCCACGTTTTTAACAAGTATTATATTTTTTAAACAATTAATGGTATATGAATGAAAGAATGTTACTAATTTACCTCAAGAATTAGAATAAACGAAATTCAATACCCTAAACAATGAAAAATAATCTATTAAGACTCATTCTCATGGCCGGTATGCTAGCCCTGGTATCCTGCAGTACAGAAACGGCCGAGAAGGAAAAGAAAACCGACAGCTTTAATCCAGCTGACAATCTCCCCTCCCATATAACCCGGTTGACTCATTTCGGACAAAGGGCGGATTGGTCCCACGATGGTTCAAAGATCTTATTCCTGACAAAAACATTCGGGGATGTTTACGAGGTGGGATTTAAAACAGGAATTATCAGGCCCCTAACCCATCATTATTATCATGAAGGATATGTGAGGGCCCTATATCTGCCCAACGGTGATATACTTTTGTCGGGTGCCAAGACATTCGATGCTGAAGATCCCCTGCCAAGCCGTCATTCAGAAGCTGAACTTTGGGTGCTGGATAAATCGCTCAAGTCGCCACCCGTAAGGTTGAATGAAAAATGTTCCGAAGGACCTGCCGTATCCAGAAAAAACATGCGGATTGCCTGGCGGGTTGATTATGGGGATTATCCTGAAAGAATGGAAGAAGGTACCGTCCAATTTTGGATGGGGAATATTGAATACCGGGAAGGTGTCCCCCAACTCATCAACAGGAAACTCATCCTTGATAACAGGAATCTGCCATTTACTACAGAACCGGAACCACAGAATTTTCGTCCGCCGGAAGAAAAGGAACTGATCTTCTCGTCCTATGGCTACCAGGGATGTGATGTCATGGGTGTCAACCTTGAATCCGGAGAAGTAATAAACTATTCAAATGCCCCCGACCAGTACGACGAACCCGAAGGAATATACCCGGATGGCAGGTTTACCCTTGTAGAGTGTGATCATCATCGTCCCGAAGGAGTTCCCACCGGAATGCGCAATATCGATATATTCAAATTGGCACTGGATGGCAGCGGGGAACTTGAGAGATTGACTTTTTTTAACGATTACCCTGGAGGTAAGGCTTCCAATCCCGTGATCAGTGATGATGGCCGCTATATGGCTTTTCAGATGGCCCGGACCGAAGATATGGCAGGAGTGGGAGATGGGATATTTATCTACGATTTCAATAAAGTAGCTGAATAACAAAATAATATACAGAAACTTTTTTATCTTTTTTTCGTAATTATAGCCAGTTAAAAACGATAATTATGAAAAAGCTTCTGTTCATTTCAATCCTGGCCCTGATCATGTTTTCCTGTGAGAAGAAAGAACAACAGGTGTGGGGAGATCTCCTGATTATAACTGAGTATGACAGTACTCCGGAAGAAAATGTAGAAGTAACACTGTATAGCTCCTATGATAACTTCGAGAAATATGTGTTCATTGAGAGACAGTTATCCGACGAGTACGGAGAAGTGTTCTTTCCAGAGTTGTTGCCTGGATGGTATTACTTTGAGGCTGAGAAGGTCAGGTCCTCTCTCTTTGCCGTTTATGCCATGGATTCAATTCAGGTAATGGGTACCCAACAGGTCAATAAGATCCTTATCATGAAGCCAGCCGACTAGGCTGCTTCATTATTAAACGAATCCAATCTCAATTATTGCTTTTCCTTTTCAGGTTTCAGTACAACCTGGACATAATTCTCCATATTGAAAAAACTCTTTGCAGCATCCTGTACCATCCCAGGATCAAGTGTATCTATTAAATCCGGATAGGCCAGGATCAATACAGGATCATCTTCCCTCATTGCATAAGATACCAGGTTGGACAACCAGAACCGGTTCCGTTCAAGCTGGGTCTCAAATGAACGACGTTGTGATTCTTTCACCTTGTCAATATAACTGTCATCCGGACCGTATACCTGTACACTGTCTATCACCTGGAAAACAGCCCAGATGAGTTCATCCACCCTGTCGGGTTCACACCCGAAGGAAATGGAGATACTGTATTTTTCCCTTGGAAAAAGGCTGAGGGAGGATCCTATACGGGTACCATAGGTGCCGGACATATCTTCCCTCAATGTTTCCCTCAATTTGATCCTCAATACACTTGTCATGGATGAAATGGCATAGTTGTCTCTACGACTCCACGAATGCTGCCCGGTGAAACTAAGGCTTACCTGGCTCTTTTCCTCCTGCCCACGATAGACGGTTTTTTTGATCACACCTTCAGGTGGATAGATGCCGGTATCCTTCCAGCTCTCCTCCCTGCGTGTCCCCGGCAGGTTCCCCAGGTACTGAAGGATAAGCGGACGGATGGAATCAATATCGAACTTCCCCACAATTACAAAGGTAAAATCATCCAAATCCTTAAATCGATCATTGTATATTTTCCAGCTTGCTTTTGGGTCAATTTCATTAAGTGTCTCTAAAGACCATGGACGTCGTCGCTGGTGATACTGTGCCATGGTAACCATGATGGTATCATAATAGGCTGCTTCAGGACTGCCTGAACGGTTTTGAATATAACCTTCCATCCGTGTTTTGTAAGACTGGTATGCCTCAATATCCCTGCGCGGTCTGGTAAGATAGAGGTAGATCAGCTGGAACATGGTTTCCAGGTCATCCGGGGAAGCACTTCCCGTAACACCTTCAGTCAGTTCATTGATATATGGAAATACACTGACCACCTTACCGGTGAGCTTTTTATTCAGGGAATTCAGGTCAAACTCACCGACACCGCTGAGCTTAATTATCTCAGGTGCCGCTCGTGCTGATTTGTAATTTTTCGTTGCCACCAGGGAATGGCCACCGGGACTGAAACCCTGGAAGAGTACTTCATCATTCTTGATGTTAGTTGGTTTCAGGATTACACGGATCCCATTTGAGAGCTTCCAGCGGGTGACCCCCAATTCTTCCCTTTCGGCTTCCTGTGAAACACTTGCAGTAAGCTTCAAGTCCTCCATTAATGGCAGGTTTGAAATGGCATCCTCATAGGGAGTGATTTCCTTCTGCCCGACACTGGCAAAAACCGAAAGCAAGGCCTCCTCACCCGGAATATCAAGCTCTTCTTTCTCGGGGGCACTTAACAGCACAACCCTGTTGGTTTCCGCCAGCCATTCCCCGACCAGGTCATTAATCTCTTCAAGTTTAATACCAGGCAGAAGCTGGCTGACTGCCTTGTATTCATAGACTATCCCCGGAATGGGTTCACCTTCAAGGAAATGACGCATGTATTCCCTGGCAAACCTGGAGGATTCCGTTTTGTCCCTCTCCCGGTATGACTTTTCAATCCGTCTTAACAGCCATGTCTTGGTACGGTCCAGTTCTGATTGTGTGAAACCGTGCCTATCGATACGTTCTGCTTCAGTAAGTATAGATTCGAGTCCATGTATTATTCCATCCTCCTTTACTCCAACACTCAGAGAATTGATATTCAGGGTCCTTACCAGGTTGCTGCGCGAAACATATCCGAACAGGAAAGGCGGGGCGGCCTGGTTTAACAGCTCGTACAAACGGATATTCAACATCCTGGTAAATAATTGTTCCATCAGCATCCTGCGATAATCATCAACAGTCTCTTCAGGCAGAACCTCCGTCTTATAATATATTGCAAGTGTGGTATTCGTAGCTTCAGGGTCAGTGGCTATGGCAAAGACAGTTTCTTCATGGCCCGGAACCGAATAAGT
This sequence comes from Bacteroidales bacterium, assembly GCA_036480555.1. Lineage (GTDB taxonomy): Bacteria > Bacteroidota > Bacteroidia > Bacteroidales > SM23-62 > SM23-62. The sequence goes on from JAZGGT010000009.1 coordinate 6,495, forward strand.
TTTTCTTTCCCTTGGATCAGCTTTACCCGGGATCTTTTCAAAGTATTTGCCAATAAGATCCCGGATTCCCCCGGCATCGAAATCACCAACGGCTATAACGGCCATAAGGTCCGGCCTGTACCAGTCTGTATAAAACCGCTTCAGGCTCTGATGATCAAAATTCTCGATCACCTCCACCTTGCCGATAGGCAGTCGTTCAGCATACTTGGAATCCTTTAATATTCCTGGCAGTTGCTTGTCCAGCATCCGCATCTCGGCTCCCCGGCCAAGACGCCATTCTTCAATGACCACCCCTCGCTCTTTTTCAACTTCTTCAGGTTCAAAACTCACGTGTTGTGCCCAATCTGCCAGGATCTGAAACCCTTTTTCAATAACTTCCGCACTGTCAGTCGGAAGTTGTAGCATATATACAGTTTCATCAAATCCGGTAAAGGCGTTTATCTCGGGACCGAATCTTATGCCGATGGATTCCAGGTAATTAATGATCTCCTGTTTGGCAAAATTTTTAGTGCCATTGAAAGCCATATGCTCTGTGAAATGAGCCAGTCCTAACTGGTCCTCATCCTCCAGGACCGAACCGGCATTTAC
>JAZGGT010000010.1:0-2664 GCA_036480555.1 Bacteroidales bacterium
GATGTCTCCTGTTACGGGATCAATAAGTGGAACCGGTTTGCCATCTGCGCCCTTGGGCCCAAAGATTGCAGACATTACTCCCAACCAATGATCAGAATCGAGGTAGGTTCCTGAATACCCCAATACATTTTCGAACTCCAGCCAATCCTTCCAGGATATTGGAATTCCTGATGTTCCAGGTTCTTTCGCCAATCTTGGATACCCATATATATCAAAGAAGTAATTCGAATTCTTGTAGATATTGACATTCATTAGCCTTGCGAAGGAAATGGGATCCGGGCTGTAGCAATATACCCCATTGAAGGCTTCAGGATAGAATAATTGCAGGGCCAGGGAACCATATCCTCCGGTGGAACATCCCCCGATATACCTTGTATCCGGGGAATCTGTACCTCGGTACATCTTTTCGATATGGGGGATGAATTCGTATATCAGTGAATGGCCATGGGGCCCCAGGTTGTCCGAATCCAGGTGATAGATATTGCTGTTCATTGTTCCATCCAGAAAGACAACTATGACCTGTGGTGCATCGTCCGACATCCACCACTCAGCATCAGAAAACCTATTCCACCTCATGTTTAGGGTATTCTTACAGTTACTGTCACCGCCACCTATATAGTAAAATACTGGATATTCCCTTTCAGGATTGTCATAGTAACCTGATGGCAATAATACTGCAGCCCTTTCTTGAACCGGCCTTCCCCACCATTTCGACAAGATATCACTTCGATAATGCACCATTTTCATAAGGGGGTGATCCATCAGCCCGGATTCTTCAACCACCTCAGACAGGCTGATCTCAAGGGTTTGTTTTTTATCCAAGACCAACTCCTGCTTTTTGCTGAAGATGTTGCCTTCTTCTTTGTTGCCAAACCCATGAAAATTCTGTTGCCATAAGAACTGAATGTAATAGGTGTCTTCCGGAATCGCATTAAAGGAGCAGTTATCCGTTCTCCCCCAGGTGGACCATCCTGCAGTATCCTGGATGATCAGTGGCTCACTGGGATCCCAGTCAGTAAAGTTCTTTGCGAACAAATAATGCCTACCACTGATAGAATTCGGCCATACCTGATCCTTAGGTTCTCCTTCTTTTATTGTGCTGAGTGTAACGAACAACCTGCCCTGTGATTTGAAAGAGGGCCGGACATGCTTATTCACCGAGATCGAGAAATTGAGTGCATAGGTTTTTTCCTGACTATTGACCGGGATCATAAATCCCTTGAGCAGGACGGCAATCATAAACAATGGCCATGTTTTCATTGTATAAGGATGTATTAGTTTGATTATATAAAGTTCCGGGAAGCGATGTTGCAAGACCTACTACTTATGTTGCGGATGAGAGTAACTATGTCCACATATGTAAACCATTGTTGTAAAGGTTGGGTATCTAAAAAAGAAAGTGCAATAAGGTGCCAAGATGCGGAAATCTCCTGTGAGACATCTCAGTAGCTTCTCAGGAGGCTGGATAGTTTTCTTTCCTGAGCAGCCTGGCGATCTTTTTATGTTCTTTCCTATACGCTTTTTCCATGTGTTTCAATACACTCTGGAATTCCGAAGTGTTACGAACAAAGTCGAAGGAGGAGAAGTATTTCAGGTCGTAGATCCATCCGATATCCAGGGCGGAAACCTCTTTCAGGTATTCGATATGTTTAAGCGTATTCGGGCCATCGCCCAGTATGGAATAGGCAATTCCAAGTAACGCATGTGTATACCCTTTCTGTGAATTCGGAGTTTTCAACTCCAATTTTATCTTCTGCCTGGAAATAAAGCCCTGCAGGTGATAATCCGCTTCGCTTTTTTGACCCCGATCCAGGTATATCCACCCGTAAAAAAAATCGGGTGAAAGATTCTGTCCCTCTTTACGTCTTTCAACTTCCAGGAGCTGCATGTATTTATATGCACTATCAAGTTCATTCAGATATATGTAATTGGACATACTCCACCTTAAATAGGCTCTGCTGGAATTATCCAGCTCCCACCTTTTTAGGGTATATTCCTGGGCTGCATAATGGTTACCCTGCCATCGTTCCAGCATGCTCATTCTCCAATAATACTGGTCGTAATCCCGGGTCAGGGCCAGGTGTTTTTCTGCCTGTTGCCGGGCCAGTTCAAAAAAACCAGTTCCCATAAATGCCCTGTACACCTCATGCAGCAGGTTAGCGGGAACATCCATATACGGTTGTTTCAGTTCGAGATATTTCAGATAACTCTTTATGCCCGGATAAAAGTTGTCATACTCCAGGTAACTTATAGCTTCCCATTCATAATCCCCGTAGGTCCTGGTCCTGTTCTTGAAGGACGCTTCGACATACTTTTTGGCCTCCTCATGGTTTCCGGTTCTCTGGTAATAGGATCCTTTGAGCTGTAAAGCAGCACTGTTCCCGGGATCGTACTGCAAAGCTTTCTCAACAAAAGCAAGCCCGGATTCCAGGGTTGAATTAGCTATCTCAGCGTTATTCCTGATCCTTCTTAAAAACAAATCATTGATATAAATACTCCCCAGGGAAGCGTAGGCATCGGCAAAACAGGAATCCAGCTCAAGGGCACCTTCCAGTAATCTTCTGGCATCGTTCAGTTTACTTCCCTGTTCCCTGCCGGTCAGATATTGTGCTGTCAATAAAAGATCAGTTGCCTGCAGATATACCTCATAGGCGGCCAGGTTTT
>JAZGGT010000011.1:0-6457 GCA_036480555.1 Bacteroidales bacterium
GTACCAACCTTCATTCGCTGGCCAGGCAGAATACAGGAAGGAAGCGTTTGCCATGAACTCATCGATTTCAGTGATTTCCTGCCCACCTTCAATGAAATCCTGGATCAGCCACTGCCGGATTATGAAATTGACGGACAAAGTTTTGCAGGGATCCTGACCGGGCAAGAGTATGATACCCGGGACTGGGTTTATTCTGAGAAAGCGGGCATGATGTACATGGTCCGGTCAGAGGAATGGAAACTCCTTCCTGATGGAAAATTATTTGACATGAGATCAGATACTCATGAAGAGAATCCTATTCTGGAATCAGCGGACACACCTGCTTCTGCGAAAGCCCGTGTCACTCTCGATTCAATCATGACGGAACTTCGGGGCAGCCGGTAAGGCCGACCGCCCTCGAGATGGGAAAAGACTTCTTATTCACCGAGCTGCTCAAGCAATACTTCACAGGCCTTTTGCAGCTGCTCATCAACGCCTTTTGATTTATGGTCCGGCGAATTGAAAACTTCAATATCCGGTCTGGCCGGCTCCCAGTCCATGTTCATATCGTTAGCCTTCACGAACCAACCCCTGAAGGGCATTCTGACATAAGATCCATCGATCAGGCCAACTCCTCCAGTTGAGATCACTGCACCAAATGTGGGCCTGCCAACGAGGGTTCCGATTCCCAGATTCTTGTATGCATGGGAGAATATTTCCGCATTTGAATAGCTGTTCTCATTACAGAGCGCTATGGATGGTTTGTTCCAGGCGAAGAAAGGCAACCTTGTAGAGAACGGATAATATTCCCGGTAATTTTTATGGTTGGATAATGACGTGTCCGCACCCCTTGGAATGGTATAGGCATGTTGTTTCACGTTCAGTATTGCCATTAAATAATCTGTTGTGCTCCCTCCGCCATTAAACCTGACATCAATCACGATACCTTCCTTGCCATGACCCACAGCGGTCAGCTCTCTCTCAAACCTTTCAAAACTTCGCATATCCATCCCACGAATATGCAGATATCCAAGTCTGCCTCCGGAATATTCATCCGTCAGCCTCCGCCTTTCTTTGACCCATTCATTATATAATTCCGTTCTTAAACTGCCTACAGGCCTGATAACGACCTCCCGCTGGGTTCCATTTTTATCCTGAACACCCAGTAGAACTTTTTCATCGGTTGTATTGGCCAGTAGTGACCAGAAATTGATGTCCCGGGTAACATCATCCCCGTTAACTGAGATAACAATTTCCCCGGCATTAAGTGTACTGGTAATTTTATCCGCAGGTGAGTCGGGAATTACATGTTTGATAAGGACACCCTGGTTCTGGGGCAGAATGTCAATGCCCAAAAATCCGGTCCGTTCTGACTGTATTTTCTCCCTGTCCCGGCCATAAAGTCCCATGTGACTGGCATTCAGCTGCCCGAGCATGATGTTGTACATATACATAAAATCCGTTTTGGTGGAAGCTTCCATACAGTATGGTTTGAACTTTGCTTTTAAACCATCCCAGTCCCTCCCGTGAAACTCAGGATCATAAAATCCATCCCTTAATGCACGCCATGCTTCTTCGAATACCTGGTTCAGCTCTGCCTGGTAATCTATCTTCATTTTGGCCGCCACCGGCAGGTTTTCCAATTCCTTCCCATTTGTACTGATCCTGGAAAGCTTGCCCTTGGTATTCATGTAGAGGTATTTCCCCTTCGGGTCAAGTTTCACATTATTAGGATTTTTGCCTCCCTTGGTCACCTCTTTCATATCCTTCCCGTCCCAATTTATCTGGAACAGGTCCGATCCTTTTTTACCCGGACTCCTAGTCGTAAAATAAAAGGTTTTGCCGTCTGTTGATATTGCCAGGTTACCTTCGTTGCCGGATAATGAGGTCAGCTGAACCAGCCTTTCATGGATGTCTTCAAAGTCAATTTTTAAAGGCTCAACTACATCTTCCTTATCTTTCTCCATATTTTCCCCGTTGTCGCCTCCATTGTCCTCGTCACCCTTCTTCCCTTTGGATTTCCTGGGATCATCTTCTTCTTCCTCCTCCCAATCCTGTTTGGTTTTCTGGCTGTCCTCCTTTCTTAGCCATACAAACCATATATCATCATCGAGGTTATTCCGGGTCGAAATAAATCCCAGCTTGGATCCATCAGGGCTCCATACAGGTGATCGATCTCTCCGTGGATGCATGCTCACATTAACCGGTTCTTTGCTACCATCGGCGGCCTGGATATATATTTCAGCATTGAAAGTCAGGTCCTCCAAGGCATAGGCCAGCCATTTGCTGTCCGGGCTCCAACGGACGCCTGAAGGTGCATTCCAACTGTCAACCTGGATTTTTTCATTGGAAATGGTACCGGTTGGATCAATATCTGCTACGATAAAATTCATTTTGCCATAATTACCTCCGCGGATGAAAGCAATCTGTTTACCATTAGGTGATACTACCGGAGAACGCTCATCTTCGTCTGCAGAAGTCAGTTGAACCAGTTCCCGTTTCAGTGTTTTAAAAAGATTTGCCTGGTCAGGATCAGATGATTTGACAAGGTAAAGATTGTAGCGGCCATCCCTATCGGAAGAAAAGATCAGTGCCGAATCATGCAGCCACGCAATATCTTTTTCCCTGTAGGGAGAATTTGACAGGTTCCTTGTCAAACTTTTCTCTTTGTGGTTTTCTGTAATGAATACCTCTCCATGGATGACAAAAGCAGAGTATTTCCCGTCAGGAGAAACCTGGTATCCGCCTACCTGGTCTTTAAAGACTTTGTTCTCATAGGGGTCAAAACGATAATCAGTAGCTATGTCAATATTTATCTTTTTGCTTTCACCACCTGCCGTACTGATACTGTACAGGTTGATATCCTTCTCATAAACGATGGACTGATCGTCGGCAGAGACATCAAAAAACCGGATTTGGTCATTATCTTCATTGGTAATCTGAACCGGCTCGGAACTCAACTGTCCTGTTTCATCGACATCGAATGAGAAAATATTGTATTTCCCGCTCCTGGCACTTATAAAATATAGTGATTGATTACTGCCCCATACAGGGTGATAATCCTGTCCTTCGAACCTTGTCAATTGTGAAAATGTATTTTTCTCTGTATGATACAACCAGATATCCCTGTTTGCTGAACCCTGGTATGCCTCACGCGGGATCCTGCAAGACCCCCTGATAAAGGCAACAAACCTGCCATCCGGGGAAACGACTGGTTCACTGCCCAGGGCATCCATTAACCTGACCGGTGTACCACCACCGGATGCAATGCTAAGCAATTCCGATTCCCGTTCAACATGCTTGAAATTGCGGCTACTCCCAAAAACCAGGTTGTCAGCTTGAGACCAATCTGTTAAAATATCTCCGGCCGAATGATGGGTAATTCTCTGTGGTAAGCCGCCTTCTGAATCGATTATGAAGAGGTCATTTTGCCCGAAGCGATTGCTTGAAAACGCGATCCGGCGGCCATCAGGATTCCAGCTGGGATTGCTTTCATAGCCCTGGTGGATGGTTATCCGGCTAGCTTTCCCCCCATCGATGGGAACGGTCCAGATATCACCCTGGTAGGAAAAAGCGATCACTGAACCATCCATGTTCAGCGCAGGGTACCTGGCAAATGACGAGTCATCAGACGAGAGAACATTCAAAGAAATTGCAGAAAGGGATAAAAGAAAGATAATTGTCTTCATGGTGATGTTATGCTTGTTAAGGGGGCTAATTTAATATTTCATCATATGTCCAGGAGACATAGAAGAGTCCACCGATCTGGGCAGACCCAAAACTGGTAGTATAGTAGCTGTTGAGGATATTGGAACCACCTATTTTAAGGCGCGACTGAAGATTTGGGATGGACAGGCTGATGTGGGCATCAACCATGGAATATGCCGGTATTATAGCCGTTCCGAATTGTGATTCCCAGAGAAAGCTTTGCTGCCATCTCCAGTTAACATTGAATCCGATCCGGCGGGTGATATACCGGTTTCCATAGCCAAGATTAAATTTAAACCTTGGGGTATTGAATTGAGGTGAAAAACCAGGAGGAGGATCTTGTATTTCTCCCAGCTCATTGTAGGATACATTTCCCCTGACCAGGGCGGCTCTGCCAAGCCTGAACTCTGCACCAAGCGCACAGCCGTAGGATATCACCGGGAAGTCTGTACTGATGGTTGTCTGGTACCGTTTTTCCTCTTCAGTATCAGGGTTCTGTGCCAGTAACTGCGTTGCCGTAAATCCATTGTACCTGTTCCCAAATACATAGGTGTCAACCAGAAGCAGCCTGCTTAATAAAAGTCCCTTATAACCTACCTCAATGGCTGTGACCCTTTCAGGCCTGAATTGCGGTATGATAAAGGGCCCGTATTCAGTTACAGGTTCATCAGTGATCGGATTCCTGCCTGATAGCGGATAGACAGGATTTTCAGGTATGTCATAAAGGTTGTGAACTTCAGGTAATCCACCAATTATGGTATAGGGTCCAATATCCAGGTTAACCATCTGGTCAGCAATGGAAGGGAACCTGAAGGCTGTCTGCACGGAGGATCTTAAGTGGTGTGTGAGATCCTCTCCCAGTGAGAATACAAGTGATGCCCTTGGCGTGAACCTGCCCTCGAAGAATTTATTCTTGTCATACCTTGCCGAGGCTGTAACTTTTAACCGTTCATGCAGCAGCTGTTTGGCAATTTGTGCAAATGCCCCATATTGATCAATATGCACAGGTCTCCCCGGTTCATCTACGAAGACGGTCCCTTCACTGTTGATCGAATAATACCGTGCACTGGCGCCTGCAATGAGTTCGACCACCTTTACCAGCCTGCTGAAATTGTACATGCCCTCGATATGAAGAAGGCTGCTTTTGTCTATGACTTTTGCCCCTCCCTGGTTGACAGGTGTATTGATGATCTGGTCATAGTAATTATTGAATTCCTCTGTTCCCGGCAGGGGAAAAGCGGGTTTTGCAGGGTCAAATTTATTTCCGCTAAGATCACGATTGTCGGCAACCAGCCTGGCAAACTGGTGTGATGCATTTTCAGGATTGCCTGTCAGCAGTTGCTGCGTAAATGCTCCAATATAATCAGTATACCACTCTTCACTGGGTTTCCAGGCTTCATTTAATTTCAGGGCAGCCCCACCGGCATCATAGGTGTCACCGGAGTTATCGATGGTATAATAGGCCCTCACATAGAAGTCGGGGCTCTTGATCTCACCCCTCAGATTTGTTATGTCAAAATTCCTTAAAGAAAACCGGTTTTGTGCCGTATATACACTGTTCCCACGGGCAAAATTTCCCTGGACCAAAGCCTCAAACTGGTTGTTAAAGCGATAATGCAGTGCCCCTCCCACCCTCATGTTGCGGGTATTATAATCCACCAGGTCTTTCTCCTGCCATCCGGTCCGACTTACTATCTGGTCGGGGAACAGATCCACTATACGCTGAACTTCAGCATCATACTCGGGTGTTCCGGGTGTGAGTCCCTGGGCCTCAGCCACTCCTGCCGCCACCTGGGGTGCAACATCTTTTAGGTTTACCGGTACGATGATATCATCCCCGTAAACATTTACGCCGTCATATCCAGGGTTGTTCTCCCTGGTGCTGTTCGGCTCATCCAGGTTATACCGGTCACGCATATCATATGCATGCCAGTCGGTGGCCATGAGATATCCCCCGGTGATCTTGAATGCCAGTTTATTGTTAAATGCTTTGGCATACCTGAAGTTGAAATCCCCCATTGGATTGGACCCGTAAGGATGTTCTGCCCCCATGTTCATCAGACCTCCCTGGACAGACACACTTAATCCCTGGTACTTATAGGGATCTTTGGTGGTCATTATCAGTGTACCGTTCACGCCGCCCGGACCGTAAAGGGCTGAGGAAGCCCCGACAAGTAATTCCACATTGTCAATATCGAGTTGGGAGACACCAAAAATATTACCTGCACTAAAACTGAGTCCGGGAGGAATATTCTCAATGCCATCGATGATCTGGTTCATGCGCATGTTGGCTTCACCGGTAAATCCCCTTGTGTTGGGATACCGGAAGGTCAGGCTGTGTACATTCATGTCTACTCCCTTGAGCTGGTACAGCCCGTCAAAAAAATTAGCCGTTGAGGTTTGCTGAATATCAAGGCCTGAAAGTTTCTCAATGGAAACGGGTGATTTCATGATGCTTTCAGGGATACGGGAAGCGGAGACGACTACTTCCTGCCCCAGATATACCTGATCATCCAGAGATACTTCCAGCACCATCCCGTCGCGTGTAATCTCAATCTCCCGGGATTCGTAACCGATCATGGATACAACTATCCAAAATGGACGTGGAACACTGGTTACAAGTTGAAATGATCCGTCACTGCCGGTTACCGTACCCTCCAATGCATCCTTAATGGCCACATTCACCCCGATTAGTGCAGTTCCGGAACTTCTTTCTGAAATGGTGCCAGTCACCGTTGTAACCTGCCCGAAAAGGGGAGTTACCATGAAG
>JAZGGT010000012.1:0-17160 GCA_036480555.1 Bacteroidales bacterium
ATGCATGAATAACTTGAGATTTGCTAAATTTATGGGGACTTGATATTGGTAATCACTAAACCTGAATCAAAATGAAAAAACCAATCTTACTGTTATGTGCATTTGGACTTCTGTCCCTGATTTCATGTAAGCAGGATGGAGGATGGGTTGACCTTTTCAATGGATCGGACCTGGAAGGCTGGGAAGTTAAAGGAGCCCCTGAAAGCAACTTCTTTGTCGAGGATGGCATACTGGTGGCAGAAACCAAAATGGGGCTGCCCAATACCTTCCTTGCAACCACAAAAAACTTTGCAAATTTCGAATTGGAAGTTGAATTCAAGGTTGACATAGGGATGAACAGCGGTGTACAGATCCGCAGCGGGGTATATGAAGAACCTACAACAACGCCATACCTGAACGGGAGGCTTGAAGAAGGTACACGGGATTGGGAAGTTGGCAAGGTGAATGGTTACCAGATTGAGATCGATCCTTCTGACAGGGCCTGGACAGGAGGGTTTTATGAAGAAGGTGGCCGGGGCTGGCTGGTGCCGCTCAATGAGAATGAACAGGCACGCAAGGCTTTCAAACAGGGTGAATGGAACCATTTCAGGATCATTGCCGACGGGAACCATTTCCAGACCTGGATCAACGGGGTCCTGGCTGTAGAAACCACAGATGATAAAGCCAGCAATGGTTTCATCGCACTCCAGCTCCACAGTATAAATAATGAAGACCAATTAGGTTTAAGAGTACTTTGGAAAAACATTAGAATCCATGAACTGGACTAAGTCAATAAAGACAGGGTTGGGGTTAATTTTGCTGTTATTGCCATCATGCAATCAGGAGAAGCCGTCCCCGAATCAATTCGATACATATATTGAAGCGATGGATCCCAGTCCAGATACCAGTGCTGACTGGGAGGCAGTTGAACCCGGACTACATGCCACCGTGGGATCCATTGATGTACGCTATCTGAAAAGCTCCATACCCGGACTTCCACCAATTATTGAATGGCAAGGTACAGCCTGGAAGGGGGAAAAGGTATCTGCCCAGTTAGTATTATGGTCGAAAGATCCCGTCGCAAAGATCGGGTGCATCTTTTCGGACTTTATTTCGGAGCAGGGGCAGAAGCTATCCTCCGAAATTGCCATGGCCAGATTTGTCAGGTATGTGCTCACGGATGAATTTGCCGAAGGTTGCAGTAAACGTTCACCAGAGGACTATCCCGTATATCTGTCCCCTGATGCCCTGGATAATGTACCCTATTATGATATGGAAGGAAAAAGTGCCCGCCCTGTTTGGATCACCATGCAGGTGCCTGCTGATGCAGTGCCAGGGATATATTCCTCTACAATGCAACTGAGTGCTCAGGGCAAGGAAAAACAGGAATTTCAGTTCCGTTTAGAAATATTGCCCCAGTTGCTGCCTCCGCCATCGGAATGGAAGTTTCACCTCGACCTCTGGCAGCATCCATTGTCCATAGCCAGAATATACCAGCTGGAGCTCTGGTCCCCGGAGCACTGGGAAGTTTTGAGGCCTTATGCAAAAATGCTGGCTGATGCCGGACAGAAAGTGATTACCACATCTATAATTGAAAAGCCATGGGGTACCCAGACGGAGTGGGGATTTGAATCAATGATTCAATGGACAAAAAAAGCAGATGGGAACTGGGTATATGATTATGCCATTTTTGACAGCTATGTACAGTTTATGATGGATATGGGAGTGAACAGGCAGATCAATTGCTATTCATTGATCCCCTGGACCAATAAACTGATATATTACAATGAAGCAACTGCTCAAAATGATACAGTGGAAATAGAAGCCGGTTCTTCCAAATTCATTGAAATGTGGACGCCTTTCCTGACAGATTTCGCGATCCACCTGGAAGAAAAGGGATGGTATAAGATCACCAATTTTGCCATGGATGAACGAGATGGGGAGTCGATGCAGAAAATGCTTGAGATGATGAACGAGCTGGCACCGGATATTGGCATTTCCCTGGCAGATAGCCATACAGCCTATAAGCTTTTCCCCGACAAGATCAAGGACCTGAGTGTATCATATACGCATGTTATGATTGATAAGGAGGACATTGAATACCGGAAATCAAAGGGATACCCAACAACATATTATGTCTGTTGCGTGGACGAATTTCCCAATACCTTTACATTTTCTCCCCCGGTAGATGCGGTTTACCTCGGCTGGTATGCCACGGCTGCCGGTTATGATGGGCTTTTGCGATGGTCATTTACCAGTTGGGTCAAGGATCCGCTTCATGATTCCCGCTTCAGGAGCTGGCCTGCAGGTGACACCTACATGGTATATCCGGGAGCCCGAAGCTCGATCCGCTATGAACGCCTGCTTGAAGGTATTCAGGATGCTGAAAAAATAAGGATCCTTAGGGAACAGTTCGAAAATGAGGACACAGACGAGGCCAAACTGAAACTGTTGTTGCTAAATGAAACCGTGGCCAGGTTTAACACTATTGGAAGGCCGGAGAATGCCGAAGCATTAATGTATCAGGGTAAAAAAGTCCTGGAGGAGCTTTCCAGGTAAGGATTATTGAGCATGCCATACACCGCGCATCAGACTCTCTCAAACCGCAATACCTCATCTTGATTTTTCAGTGATACAAATTTACAATTACTTGGGTATGTGATTAGAAAATGGTGGTGTGAAATATTAGCTGGTGAACCCGGATTTTTATAGAATCCTGTACATTCAACTTGCCCATCCGGAGCATACCGGGTAACTTTTAATCGTGAGTTTTCAGGCACTAAAGTGAACCAGGAGCCTGCACCTTCTCCACTCAGCCATTGAGCATTTTCCGGTATTTTTGCATCTCTTGAAGGTGGCTGGAGGGTAGATTGAAGTGTTTTATTTTCGAGTTTTTTCGTGGGATAAAAGAGGGTACCATTCAATTGATCGGGTAAAAACAAACTGTGTTCAAGCGAATTTACATTGTTCATCGGTGTTGGCGTAAACCAAACCAGGAACTTCAAACGGAACCTGAATTTCCAAAGGGGCTTCCCTGCCCGGATAACCGTATTGACAAACCTTGAACAATTGCTGCCCCGGAGGCGAAATGGACCGTATGGAATTGGGCTCACCTGCTGCATCTGCGTGGCTTTATCATATGCAGCCCGGAAATTCACCGGGCAATAGGAAGCATGTAAATTTCCTTCTCCATGACAGGCTTTGTTATTTTGCAGTTCAGACAGGATTTCTCTGTAGTTCGATAGGGCAGTATTGTCTGGGGAAAAAGCCGGGATGGTTTTCATGGAAAGTTCGTGGTCTGTTTCCTCACTGCGTACCCGGCCATGCTGGAAAGGTGCATGGTACCTGCCGAAATCAAAATAATGGCATTTCAGATTTTCTGTATCAATCAATACCACTGCAGCATGACCGACCCTGTAATAATTATTCGTATTAATTCCCATCCAAAGCGTCAGGGGATCATACCATGATCCGGGTTGCTTGCAGAAAGTTTCTGGCCATGCTAGCGCAATGGCAAATCCAGAATATTTTTGTTTGGCACTCAACGTTTAATTTTTGCGATAACGAATGGTAGAATAAGCTACCCCGAAATCTTTATCTATCAAATCCGGTAATCCAGTGGCAAATAATCCAGCCTTGATAAGAGCCTGATGATGGATACTGTGTTCAATGCAATAGGCTAGTTCCCTGCCCACTGAACTATTAACAGTATTAGTGGTGCTGCCATCTATGGTATAGTCAGCTTCCAGCATCACAGAATCCTCTTCATTAATGAGACGTATAGCTGGTATTAACAGGTTTATGGTATCCCTTGCGAACGTAAGATTGTTTTCTATCCGGGGATTCCGCTCACGTTTATCATAGCTTATGGTACCGGTGAACGATCCGGAAACCAGCAGCAGGTAGAACTCAAGTATATGCCTGATATGCTGACCAATAGTTGCCCCTGTGAGTATATCGTTTTCCTTTGTGTAATCTGATTCACTGATGGAATTCAACAGGCTCATCAATTGCAATAAATTTTCTTTTGCTGTTTCTTTCATGAATTGTATTCTATGATTTTGCTAAATAGTCGTGGAAGGACAAGAAACCTGACAAAAAAGATTGATTTTTTTGAAAAGGATGAATCATACCAGGCTTACATCGGTAATAATTTCCAATAAGGCGGTTCCCTTGTGGTTTAATGTTTTTCTCATCGCATCATCCAATTCATTTTTCTTGGATACCCTTATTCCGAGTGCTCCACAACCATTCGCGTAGGATGCAAAATCAGGGTTGTGCATGTCGGTAGCAAAAACATCGAATCCTCCGGAACGTTGCTCCTTTGAAATTTTACCAAGCTCTGAATTATTCAGTAGGATGAGTTTGATATCCATATTGTATTTTACGGATGTAGACAGTTCGGCCATATATTGCGCAAATCCACCATCACCAGCCACAGCGATTACCGGCCGTTTGCCTCTGGTGGCCGACCATGCACCAAGTGCTGCAGGAAAAGCAAACCCGATCGATCCCAGATAGCCTGACATCAGAAAGCTTTGTTTCTTGCTCTCAAAATAGCGACCAAGTGAATAGGCATTATTACCGACATCTACACAGATCACTGCATCTTCCGAAGCATGCCGGGACAGGCTGTCGAATACAGCAATGGAACTAACTCCTTTTCCACGGTCCTCTGCCAATCGTTTTTTCTTTTCCTTGCGCCAGATTTCCCACCGTTTTGCCAGCTCAGGACGCTGATCCGTGGTGCTGATTCGATTTTGCAATGCCTCCTTCATCATGGAGATAGTGAGGGAGATCTCTCCCCAGACAGGCGCGTCAATCTTATGAAATTTAGCGAGTGCAAGGGGATCAAAATCGACCTGTATGGTTGGTTTTTTCGAGGTTATGCCTGTATGATTGCTGAAAGAAGCACCAAGTACGATGAGAAGGTCACTTTCGTTCATGAACCAGGATGCCACAGGCGTACCGCTTCTTCCCAATACCCCTCCTGCAAGGGGATGTGTATCAGCAATCAGTCCTTTCCCTTTAAAAGTAGTCAAGACAGGGGCATTAAGCAATTCGGCAAAATCGGCGATGGCCTTCATATTGAACCTGGCACCATGCCCGACAATAATCACAGGCCGTTTGGATTTCCTGATCAAATCCAGGGCATTTTCAATACTGTCTTTAGAAGGGGCGATTTGTGGTGAACTGACCCTCTTTTCAGGAGTCTGTGGGACAGCCTCACCGGCAGGGATTTCCTGTATTTCATCGGGGAAAGTCAGATGCGAAACATCTCTTTTAATAATGGCGTGTTTAATGGCCAGTGTCATCAATTCGGCATGCTGACTGTCTCGCTGGACCCGGTGGTTGAATTCGGCAACAGTTTGAAAAGCACGCACCAGGTCTACTTCCTGAAAATTTCCGGTGCCAACTACCTGGGTGGCCACCTGTCCGGTCAGAGCGAGTATGGGCGCCCGGTCAACTTTGGCGTCCCAGAGTCCGGTAAACATATTGGTGGCCCCGGGACCCGCTATGGAAAAACAAGCTGCAGGTCTTCCTGTTAGTTTCCCGTAAGCACTTGCTGCAAAAGCCCCGGCTCCTTCATGCCTGATGGCAATGAATTTCAGGCGGCCTTTATCCTCAAGTCTTCTCAATGCGTCCGCCAGTCCCAAGTTGGAATGACCTACCATACCGAATACAGTGTCTACTCCCCAGTTCACCATGGTTTCTGCCATGATATCCGACAGGGTGGTTTCGTGGGTTTTTTCTTCAGGAACACCTACATATATCCCATCTTCTCTTTCTTCTACCGGGAAAGATTCCACCTTGTCTTCAAAGCCTGGTACTTTGCCGGTACATGGATGATAATCCCAGCCATGCCATGGACAGCGTAATATCCCGTTTTCTATACTTCCTTCACCCAGCGGCCCACCCTGATGGGGACAGTGATTATCGAGTGCGCAGATCTTACCTTCAAATTTTGAAAGGCATATTTCCTTGTGCCCAGCCGAAACTGTCATGACCCGGTTTTCCCTGATTGCATCTTTTGATTCAAGGACTTTGTGCCAGCTGTGGTTTGTTTTCCCCTTCATATTTTTAAGTGTCTCTCTCTTATATAAACGGATTTAAATCCATAGACTATTAACAGGACAATGGCAATAATGATTACCAATACACCAGCAATCATGCTTGAAACTGTATATATGTTCTCAGGTTCAGTAATTGCTCCCAGTACACCGGACACTAGGAAAATCAATATTCCGATATACATAAGAACCAAGGACCAATTCAGCCTTCTCAGCTGCAATAATTTCAGCCTGATGATTTCCCTGTACTTATCCCTTTCTTTATTTAACCCGGTAATCTCTTTGTTTAAGCTTACTACCAGGTTAGATGTTGAGAGGACAATCAGGGCAATTCCCGGAAGGACAGTGATTGGTATGATCCATTGCATGATTTACGGTTCTTGTGTATTTAATCCTGCATAATTAATTCCGGCCAGTTTATGCATCTCAGAACTGAAAGTTACTAAATCTTCCTTGTTGAATTGAAGGAAATCATCATACCCACAGGCCCTGGCAACAACTTTCATCAAATCGGTGATAGCTTTTAGAAAATTATGCAATTGACGCGCCGAATTGTCAATGATTATCCGCTGACGAAGATTTTCCTTTTGGGTGGCTATACCCACCGGACAATTATTTGTATTGCAGGCCCGCATTCCAAGGCAACCGATAGCCTGCAAGGCAGCATTGGAAATAGCTATTGCATCAGCCCCCAGCATCAGCGCCTTTACAAAATCCTCTGCAATGCGCAGACCTCCTGTAATAATAAGGGATACCTGTTGGGCTCCTGATTTATCAAGATGTATCCGGGCCCTTGCCAGTGCCGGAATAGTTGGAACATTTATATTGTTTCTCAATATCGTTGGAGCCGCACCCGTGCCACCACCGCGGCCATCCAGAATGAGATAATCTGCTCCTGCCTCCAGGGCAAAATCAATATCTTTCTCAATATGGCTTGCAGCCAGTTTAAATCCGACGGGGATACCTCCTGTTTGATCACGGACCTCATTGGCAAATGCCTCAAAATCTTTTGCTGAGATTAGATCAGTGAAGGTCGCTGGACTAATTGCCGCTTCCCCTGCACGGAGTCCCCTGACATTAGCAATCTCTTCTGTAACCTTTGAACCTGGCAGATGCCCTCCGGTACCTGTTTTAGCTCCCTGTCCCCCTTTAAAATGAAAAGCCTGGGCCAGTTTCACCTTCTCCCAGCTAAAACCAAATTTTCCAGAAGCCATCTCATAGAAATACCTTGAATTAGCAGCCTGTTCTTCCGGCAGCATGCCTCCCTCACCGCTTGCTATGCCCGTGCCTGCCATTTCTGCGCCTTTTGCCAGGGCGATTTTTGCTTCCCGCGACAGCGCGCCGAAACTCATGTCGGAAACAAACAAGGGAATGGCCAGTTTTAAGGGTTTCCTGGCTTGCGGCCCGATTACAGTTTCAGTTTGAACTTCAGCATCATCCATTAACGGACGCTTCCAGAGCTGGGCCGGCAAAAACTGTATGTTACTCCATTTTGGAAGCGTATCCCTGTCAACCCCCATTGCTTCAGTAAAACCATGATGGCCAAGGTTTTTCAGTCCATTTTGCGCAAGCTCCTTGATGTAATGAGTATATGGTTCCGTGTCTTCAGGATGAGTGTCTTCATATACTCCCAGGTATTGTTCACGCTGGAATGGTTGGGGATGTTTTTCCAGGAAGTCATCTATTTCAGCTTCATCAATCCAAACAGAATCGTCCTTTATCAGGGAGGAAAATTTATGCAGGACCTCGTCGTTGTTGTATTCCGATACCCCGGTATCGAATCTGTAATCCCATCCGTGCACCCCGCAAATAAGGTTGTTCCCTTCAATATGTCCATCAGCCATCAGGGCACCGCGATGCAAACACCGTCCATAGAGGACGGATATATTTCCATCGTAAGGCACTACAACCAGATCAAGGCCTTTTGCCTCTGAATGGACCGGAACACGATCCTGCAGAGGGGGATACGCTATCAGCTTAATGGGTTTTTGCATGATGTTACCTAAAAATTATAGTGCTCGCTTAATATTTTAATACCTGAATTAAAAAATAATTCAACAAACTCCTGCTGTCCCTTTGCAGAAGAAATTTTTACTATATCAGCATTTCTTGCCACACCACCATTCCATCCCGTTCTGATCCATTCTCCCGTTTCAGGATCCGGCAATTCATTGAAATTTTCAACGGTGGTTTCCGACCAGTAACTAAGGTAATAGTAGGGTTCATTTACCATGCTGTCGGGAATTGCCCATCCCAGGCCAATTGATTTTGAAGTACCACCGTCTGCATTAATTTCAATGGAGACAAACGATCCTGTATCGAAATGATGAGGCCAGATTCTCACAGGTTCTGACTTCTTATATTTTGCAGCAATTTCTGTTAAAACGATCTCTGCATTGTGCCGGTATAGTATGTTTTCCTGAATGTACTTCTGATTACCTGTTGAAAAGGCTGCATTCTTATCTAATTCATGATCGGGCAGGGTATAATGTAATTCATTTGTGAATTTTGAAACATCCAGGCCCAGATCAGACAGGTTTTGTTTCAGTTGCTCAAAAACCTGCTGTTTGGATCTGCCTGCAAGTATTAATTCACTCCTGCGATGATTATTTTGATCGAGGAGAATTAGCTTCAGGTCTGCTAAACTCAATGCAATCCGCATGCCGCCTGGAATTTCATTACCAATCAGCCATTCCCTGTCAGGCAGATATTGCATATTCGTGTTGCTGTCATCTGCCTCTTTTGGTATCAAATGCCGGCCCGCCAGGGCAATGAATTGTGCAGCATGATGCTGTTGCAACAGGGCATCACTTAACTCCTTGTTGAAGTCCAGCGTTAATTGTTTCCAATTGTTTTTCTCGTTTGGTATAATTATTCTCTGATTATTATTAACTGATTACTTCAACTCCATGCCAAAATGCAATATGCCCCCTGATGCTTTTAGCCAGTTCAGAGGGTTCCGGATAATACCAGGCTGCATCTTTATTGGTTTTTCCATCGACCACAATATCATAATATGAGGCTGTGCCTTTCCAATGACAGACAGTATGTGTTTCGCCGCCAGTTAAGAACTCTTTTTGCACTGATTCCTCAGGGAAATATTGGTTCCCCTCGACATTAATAGTGTCATTGCTTTCTGCAATAACCTTTCCATTCCAGATTGCTTTCATATGTGTTGTTTTTCGATGATTGTTTTTTCGACAGACATACCTGTTTCAAAGGGATTTTCTGGATCGTTGCTCCATTCAAACCAACCGCCATCAAATACAGATACCCTGGGCCAGCCCATTAACCAGGCATTATAAAAAGCTTCACTTCCACGCCAGCCTGTACCACAATAAAATGCCAGGTGCTTGTCCGGCGTAATACCTGCTTCCTTCCATATTGCTGCTACCTCATGGTATTCCCGTATGGTATGGTCCAGGTTGCGGTAATTCTCCATATGATAGGCATCTGTCCCGCAATTTCCAAATACAGCTCCCGGAATACGCCCTTTCTTTTCTATGTAATTATAGCCGCTGACCTCACCAATATATTCCGGCAAACTTCTGACGCAAACCAATTCACCAGTATCAGATGCCAGGATTTCCTTCGCTTCGGGGAGATCGACAGCAAGTTCCGGTTTTGCCGGAATTGCTGCTCCGAAATCTGCTGCAGGAACTTGTGGGACATCTTCGATACTTATCTCATATCCGGCATCTTTCCAGGATTGAACCCCCCCGTTTAATACCCTGACGTCTTTGACACCGGCATACATCATAATGAAAGCACAGCGGATGGCCCCGATATGCCCGGCGGCACTTCCGGGGAATGAATCATCATTATCAGGATCCATATATTTCCCATATAAAACGACAGTAGTATCTGCGGTTATCCCATGCTGCAATAATGCCTGTTTTAACTCTTCCGGAGACCGTCGGTTCCATGTTTCCGGCGATTCGAGTGCAAGGGTATCAATATCAATGGCGCCGGGGATGTGGCCATTCAGGTAAGCATTCCGATTACGGTAATGCGCATGGCAGATCACATATTTTTTATTGTTGTAGAGAGGAGGTGAACCTCCGGAAACCAATGTTTGTACCCACTCAGGATAGACTAATTGGCTGTGTCTTTCTAACTGATCCATAGGCAATTCAGGAGTTGCCGACCATTTATCAACAAAATAATTATAAACACTAAGGTCTGTATAACCGGCACGAACAAAAAACTGAGCAAGCTGTTCAGCTTCTTTGTCAGTGTACCCATAAATTACGATCTGGTTTTCAGGCATAATACCTTTTGACCTGACTATTTCTATCCAGTCAATATAGTTTGTCCATTTTAGCGGTAAGCTTTTTGCATACCGGATATGCCCTCCACGGGATTCGTTATACAATTTCCATCCGTTATAGGCATCAACAGGTCGTGCATCAATGATGAATCCCTTTTTGTCTTGATTAATTTCAATTAATTCCTTTGTTGTAATTAGTTTTATCTTCTGACTCATTGAGATACCAAATTATATATATAAAATCTCCTAAGATAACTATAAAACATGTTTCAAGTTTGAATTAATCAATGCACTATTTGTGGTTTCGCAAAAATTCTCATTTTCTTTTTCTCTATAAACCATTGGCATTTTTGGTCTGATCAATAAACGTAATGACTGATCATAGGTAAAGTAGTTCCATGACCAGTTAAGGAAAATTGAAAGGCGATTTTTAACACCAACAATAGTAAAAAGATGTACAATCGACCATAAAACCCAGGCTGCAAAGCCTTTTAGTTTGCCAATTGGAAGGTCTGCAACTGCAAGGTTACGTCCTATAGTGGCAAGTGAACCTTTATTTGTATATTCAAATTCTTTGAGTTCTGATCTCGATTCCAGTTTAATCAAGTTGCCTCCCAGAAGTTTAGCTTGTTGAATGGCTGCCTGGGCAACCTGTGGATGTCCATTCGGGTATTTGGGGGTTTCCATAAGGCTCATGTCTCCCAGAGCAAAGATGTTGTTATAACTTAAAACCCTGTTAAACCGGTCAACCCGGATGCGGTTTTTTCTGCCAAAGGTTTCAGCAGCTAGCCCGGCGACCGAATTGGCTTTGACACCGGCAGCCCAAATAACAGTTCTTGAGGAAACAGTACTTCCGTCAGATAACTGCAGGCATGAACCGTTATAATCCATCACTGTAGTATTGAGGTGAACTTCTACTCCAAGTTTTTTCAGGTAATCCATCGCCTTTTGTGATGCCTGGGGTGACATCACGGGCAATAACCTTGCAGAAGATGCATAAAGTACGATCCTCATCTTTGACAGATCCAGTTCAGGATAATCTTTCGGGAAAATATATTTTCTCATTTCAGCCAGGGCACCTACCAGTTCCACACCGGTTGGTCCGCCGCCTACCAAGATAATGTTCAGATATTGGCTTATTTTTTCTGGTAAGGTTTCAAGCAATGCTGATTCGAAGTTTTCGAGAATTGTATTCCGGATCAAAATTGCATCAGAAGCCGATTTCATTGAGAGTGTATGTTGTTCGATGTTTTTTTGCCCGAAAAAGTTAGTGGCTGCTCCAGTGGCTAAAACCAGATAATCATATTTCAAATGCCCTATGCTGGTAACAATTTCTTTTACTTCAGGATTTATTTCGAATATCTCCGTAATACGAAAATGAACATCACTTTCTTTTTGCAGGATCTTCCTTAAGGGAAAAGAAATTGCACTGGGCTCAAGGCCCGCTGTGGCAACCTGGTACAGCAAGGGTTGAAATTGATGGAAATTGTTTTTATCAAGCAATACAATTTGAAATCCTTTGCCAACTAGTTTTCTAACCAGTCGAAGGCCTGCAAAACCACCCCCGGCAATCACAATTCTTTTTTTATCAGAATCAGGGATATTGGGCATGTAATTTTTTTCTAGCATGATTATATTTTAAGAATCTGAAAGAATGCTATCCCGAATAACACAATCCCGATAATTGTGTTGATATTTTTTGAAATAATCCGGGAGCTTGACAGTATTTTGTTGCTTAGATTCATATACAGCCACAATACCGCCATTTTGCCCAGCCAGATACCTGAAACGAATAACAGGATAGAAACTAAATCATATTGCAGGAGTTCCCTGGAAGAAAGAAAGGCAATGGCAAGTATCCAGAATAGAAATACCTGTATACTTACCAGGTTAAGCAATATCCCTTTAAAAAATCCAGAAGAACCTGTTTCCCGGGGATCGCTTTTACGTTGTTTTTTTAATATAAAGAAAATGCCACCAATGATCAGCACCCCTGCTGTTATATAGCTGACGATTACATTTCCTTCAATATGCCTTGCCAGGATTCCTCCGGCGAACAAGGCAGTCAGTCCAAATACAACCTCAACGAGGGCAGCTCCATGTGCAATTTTAATGGCTGCCCTGTTCCCCCTTTCGAAGGTAACATTCAGCACCGTCAGGTTTACCAGTCCGAATGGCAAACCACCGAGGATGGCAGCACCCATCCCCATTATTAGCATTAATAAATAATTGATCATCATGATTTAATTTTGTTTTATCAGCCGGAGAGGATCAGGGAATAATGGATTCGTAGACCATGCTTCCCTTCTCTGTATCTAATCCCACCAGTTCTATCCTGGAGATTTCAGGAAACCAGAATGCATCATCCTCAAAATGTATATAGAGTTTCTGTACTTCAACTTTATTACCTCCGGAGTATGTATATACCCTGTAATGATCATCCCCTGACTTTCTCAATTCAAATATCCGGTCAAGGGAAGAAACAAATTTGAAATCAGCAGAATGCTCGCTAATATTCTGAAATTTAATTCCGTATCCGAATTTTTTCTGGATCCCGGTCAAAGGTTCGAAAATACCATCCTCGGTGAATTTCTTCCAGTATACTGATATGGGCATGGATGCATCCAGGTCCCCCTGGCTATCCAACTTAACATCATACATAACTATATCAGGCCCCCTGCTCCTGTCTATTTTAAAAAGGTTATAATCCCCTGCGAGGTTTTCCGCATGATCCGGGTTGGTAAAACCGGATGCGAAAACAGTCATCACCACAAGTATTATTTTAACCTTTCTGTTCATGTCTTAATGGAGATTAGAGCTTCTGGGATTATAAAGTATATCATTCAGTTAAATGAGAATGTCCCAGGTTAGCGGGACATCCTCATGATGTATATAATTATTCAGCCTGGTATTCTGCAAGAACTGTTACCTCCACCTCTTTGGCAACATTTGTAGAGGGTTTTCCCTTCACGAAACTTATGTCATAATCTGCCAGGGTAACATTGAACTTGCTCTCCACGCCGATATTTCCACCCTTTACGGTGATGGTTCCTTTCTCGGAAATGGGCTTGGTTACTCCCTTGATACTCAGCTCTCCTTCAACATCCGCCAGGTAAATACCATCTTTGGAGAAATCAATCTCATCAATGTTGGTAATCCTGCCAACCAATTTGCCTTTGGGATGGGTCTTTGTATCCAGAAAATTCTCCTGGTTAAAATGCTTCTGCATCGTGGATTTTTCAAACTCAAAACCCTGCATGGGGACGGAAAATACTAGCTCTCCACTTTTTGTATCAATCGTACTTACAGAGGTATAATTGTTTGCTTCAATATCCTCAACAGTGGTATGAGAGTAAAACTTAATATGTGATTTCGAGCTTTTAAATTTGCCCTGGCTGTATGCTGAGAATGTCATCAGCAAAACCAGACTGATCGTGGATAAACTTATCTTTTTCATGATTTTAAATTTTTATTGTTTTGATAATTATTTTTATTCTGTGTATGTATTATTTCTGGGCTACCAGATCACTTTTTTCGAGAATTACATTTTCATAAAATCCCAGGTCTTCGTCAAATGCGGCTCCTGAACGGATCACTCCTTTAACGGTAACCGTTTCTCCGATTTTAAGATCGGCAACCTTATGATTTGTCTCGGTGGTGAATGTTGCACTGACTCCGGCATAATCTCCTTCCTCTTTCAGTAGAATAACTTTCTGGTCATTATAATTTTCCGAGATCTTGTCCACGGTCCCGGTGACCTCAAGTATTTTGGAATCCCCATCAGCTGCAAGGTATTTATTGTCTGCTGCCTGCCTGTCTTTCAGGTATTCTCTAACAATTTCTGAGTTTGTTAAAGAATAATCGGTTTTAGCCGCCTGGACATCCCTGTGTGGCTTGAAGAACATAAACGCTGCAGAGCCACCCCCAATCAGGGTTCCGATAATTGCGACAACCGCAACCAGTCTTATAAGTTTTTTCTTTTTCATTGTATTCGGTTTTTGTATTAAATGATTTATTGATTTATGCATGAAGAGTCGGATTGAAATCCTATTCCTGACAAAAGCATCTAAAAATCTTAATTATTTATCTACAACACCCAATGACTTTGGATGATTCAGCAGGGTTCGGTCAAATGCAGATGTAAGTTCATCACGCGTGAGGGATCCGTTTTTTGATAACACTATCTCTTCTCTGTTCAATAATACCAAATAAGGAACCCCTACCAGCTTCAGTTCTTTTACAAGCTTTTTACTGGCATCCACATTGACCTTGTACATTTTTATCTCCTGATGATATTCTACCATAAGGCTGTCAATCATGGGCATCATTTTCCTGCAGGGGCCACACCAGGGAGCATAGAAATCAAAAAACACCGGCGATCCTGATGAGAGGATGGTATGGTATTGTTCAGGGGTCATTTTATTATCGGTATCCGGGCGGGCATCGGGTTCCACGATCACCGGCAGGTTTATCAACTCCCATTCCATAATACCATGCTGAAGATTATACACATCAGTATACCCGTTTCCAATTAAAATCTCTGCAGCTTTCTCGCTTCTGTATCCGGTGTTGCAGTATAGATATATGGGTTGGTTTCTCGGTAGCAGCAAGAGCCGCTTACGGAAATCAAACGCATAATAATTCAGGTTCCCGGCTTCCGGGATATGACCATTCTTAAACTCCGATTTGGTTCTGACATCAAGCAGGATACCGTTATTTTGAGCTGTCAATTCCTTAAATTGTTCAGAGCCTGCCTGAATTACCGGGGCATATTGACCATGCATTTTGGAAAGTATGATCAATAATATCAATATAGCACTACTTTTCTTCATGTTCATTTTTGAGCATAATAGTCGAAGAAACTATAATTCCTGACAGAGATGACTGAATATCTGGAAATGCAATGGCTGAAAAACCTGAAGAGGTCGTGAAGAGGAAGGTAAATTAATTGGGGAGTTTGTCGTTGATCAGCTTCTTTAGCCCTTCGACATCTACCTCCAGGGGCTTGATATGATGATGGTGTTTAAGGTTTTTGTCAATAAAATAGGAATGATTTTCATACTGGCGGCAAGCATTGCACATCATCTTGTGCATTTTTAACTGGTAATTTTCCTTGCGTGAAAGACTGAAATGGAGTTTTTTCTCGATCAGCTCAGTTGCTCTCAGGCAGGAAAGAAATAATATGTGCATGATCCGTTTCACCATATAATTATTCATTGAACCAGTTTTCATCAATGCATTCCCTGAGCTGTAACTTAGCCCTGTGCATCATCTGCCAGTAATTAGTAGTCGATATCTCCAGATCCTGACAAATTTCTTCGGTTTTTTTATCCATCAGGTATTTCGATGTTACACAGGCATTCCATTTATCCGGGAGGTCATTTATGCAATCATTCAAAACTGTTTGGAAATCATCATCATCCAGCAGGTTGCCTTCATCTTCATGCCACTCACGAGGCCGTTTATTATCGTGCCATTCCCCGTCTTCACTAAAAAACCTTGATAAGACGGGACTCTCCATGTTAACCGGTTTATGGACTTTTTTCCGGTAGTGATCAATGATTTTGTGGTTGAGTATGGAAAATAAATAGGTCTTAGGAGAGCTTTCCCCCTTGAAAGAAGATTGTTTTTCCGCCGCCGCCATAAATGTATCCTGCACCAGGTCCTTAGCAAGCTCTCCATCGGAAATTTTATGAAGTGCCCATGCACACAAATCAGAGGTATATTTTTCTACCCACTCTGCCAGATCCGGTACTTTTTTTTCTGTCATAGAATTATTCAGGGAAAATATCAGGACGTATTCCTGGCTTTCCTGGTCAAAATCTCAGACAAGATAAGACTGGAAATACAAAAACTCAAAAAAAATATAATCCAACTTCATTAAAGATACATCAAATTCCCCGATGTCCGAATACTTCTCAAGGCCTTCATCATTCACAATGATCATTTTTTTCGTACTTTACAAATTAAAGATGTTCCACAATTTGAAGTCTATGAAAAGTGTTTTTGTTCCTGCTGTGCTGGCAGTTTGCCTTATATTTTCTTCATGCAAACCAGGATCAGAAAAGGAATTGCATAAAATCCCGGGATCAGTTTTGCATGTCCCGACGAAGGTTTTGACGAGTGGACCAAAACACCATTGGTTCGGGTATTATGACAAACTCCAGTTTGACCCTTCAGGCAGGTATGTATTAACTGCACAGGTGGACTTTGAGGGGCGGTCCCCGAAGCCTGACGATACCATACGGGTAGGTATGATAGACCTGGAAAAGGGAAATCGGTGGACCGAACTGGGAACTTCTGTGGCCTGGGGATGGCAGCAGGGATGCATGCTGCAGTTTATTCCGGGCACAGCTTCAAAAGTGATCTGGAATGACAGGCAGGGGGATCAGTTTGTCAGCCACATCAAGGACATCCTGACCGATGAGCAAAAAACCCTGCCATTTCCCATATACACCCTGAGCCCGGATGGCAGAACCGCACTTTCAGTAGATTTTGAAAGAATCAACGATTTGAGGCCCGGTTATGGCTATACCGGCATCCCGGACCCGAACAGGGAGGTCCTTGCTCCTGAAAATGCCGGGCTATATAGATGTGATCTCGAAACCGGTGAGAAGGAACTGATCATATCCATTGCCAGCATGAACAGTATGCCCCTGAAAGATAGTGATGATCCAACTTTCAAGGATTTTTATACAAACAAGAACTGGTTTAACCACCTGCTGTTTAATACGGATGGTTCAAGATTTGTCTTTTTGCACAGGTGGAGCTCACCCTCCAAAGGAAGGGTTGGCGGATTCGGTACCCTGATGTATTCTTCAGACCTTGAAGGGAAAGACA
>JAZGGT010000013.1:0-4159 GCA_036480555.1 Bacteroidales bacterium
AGCCTTAAGAATGAATGGAGTAACGTATCAATTAAACTGGAACAGACACAGAAGGAAATGACCGGCAGGGTTGAAACATTTGAAAACGAAAAGACCTCCCTGCAGATCCCCCTCCGGCAATGGAATCTTACCCTCGAACAAGCCCGGAATGAAACTGCAACACAAACTGTCCTTGCCCAGATCAGTTCTACCATCAGAGCCATTGAAATGCTCATTGTGGATTTGAATAAAAACACCGCTTTCCTGCAGGATGACCTGGTGAAGGTCTCAGAAAAACTGATCAGCAGCAATGAGATCATCCAAACCTTCGATGTAATGCTGGATGAATCCACCATTGAACGTTTCAGGTTTGACAAACCTGTGATCTGGAAGGATTCTTTATACGTAAGAGATACCTCCAGGGCAGAAACCGGTTATTTTGGTTCCAATATGCCCGCCATAAAAGGCTTTGTTGCTGATAACAGCAGGAAAATGTACGTACACCTTGTCCTTTTCATATTGATCACACTTATCCTGGTCAGCATGTTTCGCAGGCTACAGAAAAGCGTCGCTAAGAAAGATGAAAAATATGTCTCCCGAACCAGGATACTTATGTCCAAACCTTTTGCCACCTCCCTGATGATCACCTTCACCATAACACTTATCTATTATGATAATATTCCCCAGGTCATCCGGAGCCTGAATGCCATCCTGATCCTGGTCCCCATGACCCTATTGATCGCGCACAATATCAATCAATCCATGAAAAAATACATCTATCTGTTGATGGTATTCATCCTCCTGGTCGTCCTGCATGATCTCACCTACCGGGAAGATCTCTTCAACCGTATCATTATGCTGGTAGTTTATACCGGTTCTTTCATTTCGGTGATATCTATGATCCGTGACAGGTCATTACAGGAATGGGGTATGGGGTCCTTTTTACGGCGTGTCCTATATAACCTGCTGTATGTAGTTGGACTGATGATGGGGATTGCCATCGTTTCAAGTATTTTCGGAGGCGTTTTTATAGCAGAATATTTTGGTGCCTCAACCCTCTACAGTATAATATTAGCCGTACTAATATATTCTTTTATCCAGGTGATCAATGGCATCCTCATCATGATCATTTACAGTAAGGGGATCAGCAGCCTGACCGTCATCAAGGATTTTGGTCCCACGGTAGAAAAACGGCTAACCGGCTTTGTGGCTCTGGCCGGATGGACAATATGGATACTTTCTGTCTTACAGGAATTTACAATCAGGGATGAGGTATTTGACTGGTTCAACAGGGTGTTTGTGGCACCGATAAACATAGGGTCAACCCAGATCAGTCTCTTGAATATTATCCTTTTCTTTTTCATTATCTATCTGACCATAACCATCTCACGGATCATAAGGTTTTTCCTTGAAGGTGATGTCTTTACCAGGATGAAA
Source organism: Bacteroidales bacterium (assembly GCA_036480555.1). Taxonomy (GTDB): domain Bacteria; phylum Bacteroidota; class Bacteroidia; order Bacteroidales; family SM23-62; genus SM23-62. Next base: position 1,417 of record JAZGGT010000013.1, read on the forward strand.
TTAAAAAAGGGGGTGCCGGGGGCCATCTCCCTGATGCTGCGTATTACCATTATCACCATTGGGTTCCTGATAGCCATTGCGGCAGCCGGAGTACAGATGGAGAAACTGGCCCTCCTGCTGGGAGCTTTTGGTGTGGGTATCGGATTTGGACTCCAGAACATATTCAACAATCTGATCTCAGGCATCATCCTGGCCTTTGAGCGCCCTATCAATGAGGGCGATATAATAGAAGTTGGCACACTCATGGGTATTGTTAAAGAGATCGGTATCCGGTCGAGTATCATTAAAACATACGAGGGTTCCGAGGTGATCGTACCCAATGGGAACCTGATTTCCAACGAATTGATCAACTGGACCCTCTCCGACCAGCGCCGCCGGGGTGAGGTAAGGCTGGGTGTTGCCTATGGAACGGATCCACAGAAAGTGCTGGACCTGCTCCTGGAAGCGGCAGAATCTAATGAGAGAGTCCTGGATTATCCAAAACCCTGGGCCATCTTTCTCGGCTTCGGAGAGAATTCCCTGGACTTCCGCATTGTATTCTGGATCGCCGATGCTGATACCAGGCTTTCCATACAGAGCGAAGTAACCGTTAAACTAAATCAGTTGATTAAGGCGGCTGGTATAGAGATCCCCTTCCCGCAAAGGGATCTTCATCTCCGCTCGGCAGATGCTAAGATCTTCGATCGCATCCATGCAGTAGATGAAAGCATCAGTAAAAAGACAGGGGAACAGTTCCCGAAAGCAGGCAGACGAAAAAAAGATACGGAAGAATGATCTATTTAACAGTAATCACAGTATTTTTAAATTTCTCGGTATCACTCCATTGGGTATGTATGGTGTACTCAAAATAAGCAGACCCTCCATTATCTTTCTTTAAATTATCATAATAGACATTATGGGTGCCTAGATCATGACCTTCACAAAAAAAGTTCACATTCATGTAATCTTCAGTATTGTCCATCCGAAAACTCCAGGTGCCAAGGCTTTGCTTAACCAACAGTCCATCCGTTGATATCAGGTAGGGAACCTCGAATGGTCCACTGGTATTTCCATCGCAATATACTTTATTCATCATTATGTTGAAATCTTCAAAATCATTTGTAAGATCCTTCCCTGTCCCATCCTCACTAATATTAATTATACCTCCCACCAAAAATTTAAAGTTAATCTCAGGGGACTTTGTCTTATCACATTCATCGTCACTTTTGCATCCATCAATGTCTCCCATCAGGAAAACGATCAAAATGAAATTCAAATATTTTACCATGACAATATTGGATTAGTGGTTTTAATCCAATAAGTTACATCAATCCCAAGGATGATCAAAAAGTCAGTATATGTTTTGCAAAAGGATCGGGAATTGAAGTGGTCAGTCTAGACCTGCCGTATCTTCTCCACGGCTTCAATGGTAACCGGCAGGCCTTTACCAAGCCTGCGTGCCCCATCTTCAGTGATGACAAAATCTTCTTCGTTTCTCAATCCGCTGAAATCACGGTATTTTTCAATTGCCTCATAGTTGAGAAAAGAAGTATGTTTCTTTTCTGCCTTCCACAGGTCAATGAGTTCAGGGATGAAATAGATCCCCGGTTCAATGGTCACAACATACCCCGGGCGCAGGGGCTTGGCCAGCCTGAGGGACTTCAACCCGAACATGGTACTTTTCGGCTCCCCGTCGTAACCGACCCATTGTTCCCCCAGGTCTTCCATATCGTGTGCGTCAAATCCCATCATATGCCCGGTACCACAGGGAAAAAACAGGGCATGTGCTCCCTCCTTCACGGCCTCATCTGTATCACCTTTTGTCAGACCCAGCATTTTCAGTCCATCGAAAATCAATCTGCATGCGGTGAAGTGAACCTCTTTAAAAGGCATGCCGGGACGCAGCATATCCACTCCTGCCTGATGGGCATCCAGTGCAATCTGGTAAACTTCCTTCTGACGGGATGTAAAGAATGGATCCACGGGAAATGTACTGGACAGGTCACCAGCATAATGTAATTCTGTTTCTGCACCGGCATCCAGCAGTAAAAGATCGCCACTCTTGATGATATTCCCATGATAGTGGTTGTGTAGGGTCTGCCCGTTTATGGTGGCAATGATGGGAAAGGCATTCTGCCCATTAATGGCCAGGACGACTTCCGCTACTTTGGCAGCCACTTCTGATTCCCTCATGCCTGGCCGGGCCATTTTCATCGCAGCCAGGTGCATCTCTGCACTGATCTCCACAGCCTTATCTATCTCAGCAATTTCTTCATCTGATTTGATCTCGCGCTGGGAGACAACAGTTTTCACGAGTTCCAGGGATGATTTCTCCCCGGCTTCCTCAAAATCTATATTCAACAGGTTTCTTAATTTCAGCCTGTTGTCCATCCGGTAAGGGGGCAGGAAATGGATCTTTCTTCCACGGGACAGGGCATCTTCAACTTTTTCCTGAAGTCCTGAAAGTGGTTTCTGATTATTGACGCCAATTTTTTCACAGAGAACGGAAAGTTTCGGCAGGGTTCCCATCCATACGATCATATCAATGGTAAGGTCGTCTCCGAAAACAGTGACCTCTCCGCTATCAGCATCAATCACCCCGGCAAGCGAGGGCTGGTCAAGTCCAAAATAGTAGAGAAAGGTACTGTCCTGGCGAAAATGATAAGTATTGTCAAAGTAGTTCATGGGGCTCTCTTCGTTCCCCAACAGGAGGATCAGTCCGGATGTAACGGTTTCTGCCAGCACCTTCCTTCTTTCAATGTAG
>JAZGGT010000014.1:0-7124 GCA_036480555.1 Bacteroidales bacterium
TATTTGAGATTGCTTATATTGCCTGCCGAGATACAACTGGGCATACGTGACAGGTTGATATCCATGGGACATGCAAGGGCTCTCGTGAACATTCCTGATCCGAATATCCAGCTTGAGATCTTCCAGAAGATTATCAAAGATGATCTATCGGTCAGGAAAGTTGAAGAATTGGTTCGCCGGACAAACAATGCCAGGGGACCCAGGGAAGGAACCTCTGATCATGCCCCGCAGACCGGAAATTATGATGAATTAAAAGATCATCTATCCAGGTTCTTCGACGTTGAGATAGACTTTAAAATAAGCAATAAAGGCTCCGGGCGAATCGTTATACCATTCAAGTCTGACCAGGACCTGGAAAGGATCCTGGCAGTACTGGATCGTATGACAAATAAATAACCAGGGCAGCCTGCAAACAATCAAAAATATACTTCATTTTCATGCCATCCTGTATGTATGGTTGTTTCTTATATGCCAGACACTCCAGGCACAACCCGTTGATAGCCTGATTGTAGAGGCTGACACCCTGATTGTATCAGCTGACACTCTCAGCATAGATTCCTTCATTCTTGATCATTCTCCCAGGAAAGCAGCCATGTACTCTGCCGTATTTCCTGGAATGGGGCAGATCTATAACAAAAAATACTGGAAGGTCCCTATCGTTTATGCCGGAATGGGAGCATTGATTTACAGTGTTATCTGGAACGGACGCCAGTACACCTATTATTTTGACAAGTACAAGTTCATGACCGAAAGCACCCCCCCGCACGATGAATGGGAAGGACAATCTCTGAGGGAAGTTGAATGGTATAAAGACTCGCATCTCAGGTACAGGAATCTTTTTATCATTTTATCGGTGGGTCTTTATGCCCTGCAGATCGTGGATGCCAATGTGGATGCCCACCTGATTGATTTTGATATAAGCCCGGATCTGAGCTTTACTGTTGATCCTGCCATGCTTCAACCCTATGACAACACAGCGACATTTGGGCTCCGGTGTTGTCTAAATTTCTAAATTGCACCCATATGTACCAGAAACCCTATCTGTCCCAGGCATTTTTGATGATCTTTCTGGGTCTCTCAACCCTGCTGAATGCCGGATGGGCAGATACCACCAGTTCGCATCTGGATGTGATGACCCTGTCCGACAGCCTGGAAGTTGAATTCCTGTATGACAGCTTTGAGGATAATCTCGACAGCCTGGTAGGATTATGGTATGTGGAGAATGCGATGGGGGTGTACCCTGACTCGGGATGGACCGAAGAGCCGGATACAGTCTTCCCACAATTCCCGGATTCAGTTTACATTGACAGGCTGGAAAGACTGCCGGTCCAGGTTGACCTGACTTATAACAAATTTGTACGGAACTACATCCGTGTTTATACCGGAAAAAGAAGGGAGCTTGTTCAGGTAGTACTCGGATTGTCAGAATATTATTTCCCGATCTTTGATGAGATCTTTGATTATTATGACATACCACTGGAATTGAAATACTGCTCGATTATTGAATCAGCATTGAATCCCAGGGCCGTATCCAGGGCCAGGGCAACAGGCATCTGGCAGTTTATGTACGGTACGGGCAGGATGTATGGACTGACCATAAACAGCCTTGTCGATGAACGCAGGGATCCTGTAAAATCAACCCATGCAGCAGCCCGCTTTATGAAGGATCTTTACAGGATCTATGGAGACTGGACCCTGGTGATTGCGGCCTATAATTGTGGTCCCGGTAATGTCAACAAGGCAATCAGGAGGTCCGGAGGGAAAAAAAATTTCTGGGATATTTATTACTACCTGCCGCGTGAGACGAGGGGGCATGTACCTGCTTTTATAGCGGCCACCTATACCATGAACTATCACCATGAACATCTGCTCTACCCAAAGCCCATCGAGCTACCCATCCCCGCAGATACCATCATGGTTAATGATAACCTGCATCTGGAGCAGGTATCAACGGTACTTGACATTCCAATTGAGATGCTCAGGGATATCAATCCACAGTATAAGTATGATATCATTCCAGGGAAGGAAAAGCCCTATGCCTTAATGATACCGGTGCAATACTCCATGCAGTTTATAGAATTGGAGGATTCCATTTTTGCCTATCGGGATTCCATATATTTCAACAACAACAAAGTTACCAGGTCTCCCTCTTATTATACTGCGGGTTATGTACCCAAACCACCTTCACCCAATATGGAGAAGGTTACATATACCATAAAGTCTGGTGATAACCTGGGATATATCGCCAGCTGGTTTCACATAAGGGTCTCAAATCTGAAATACTGGAACAATATTTACGGTAACACTATCCGCTCCGGTAAAAAACTCATCATATATGTACCCAAAGACAAGATTGCTTATTACAGCCGGGTTGACCAGATGAGTTTTGCAGAGAAACAAAGGTCAGTCGGGAAGGAAGTAAGCCAGGCTGAAGCTCCGGATGTGACTGTCCGGGAAGCTGATAACCAGGACTATGTGCTGTACCAGGTAAGATCGGGTGATACCCTGTGGGACATTGCGAATAAATACCCGGGGGTCAGTGATACAGATCTCATCAGGTTGAACGGATTAAGTGATGGCAACAAGATTATACCAGGTATGATCATCAAGATTAAACCAAAGTGAAACCACCAAAGATACTGGTGTTTGTCTCTTCTGTGCTGGCCATTCTCCTGGCAGTTTCCATTATTTTTCCCAAAGAAGGGATCCGGATCAATGACCGTATCACCCTGCATTTCCTGACCCTGGGAGAGATCCTCGGGAAGGATCGTGAGCAATATGCGGATATCTCAGGGATATTAAACAGCAGCGTGGCCATCAGCGACTCGGCCTACCTTGCCATGCTTGAACCGGCCACTGCAGATGAAATGGTATTGGACACCATCCGGGCCAATGCAGACAGCCTGAAGCTGAAGATTCATGCCATTGAATACCCAAGTGGTGACAGCACCCTGCTCTATCCTTTTTACAGGAAGATGAGGGCAGCTAAAAAACCGGGACGATCCCTCAGGATCATGCATTACGGGGATTCACAGATCGAAGGGGACAGGATGACATCCCTTATCCGCTATAAGCTTCAAAAGCAGTTCGGTGGATCGGGAATAGGTATGCAGCCACCGGTACAGTTATATGGTTACCAGTTATCAATTATTCATACTGCCTCTGATAACTGGAAAAGGTATACGGCATTTGGTAAGGTGGATTCCACACTGAACCATAACAGGTACGGGATGCTCGGAAGTTTTGCCAGGTTCTCACCATACCCGGATGAAATGGATGATCAGGAGGAGCAGGAATATGAGGCATGGATAAGCATGGAACAGTCAAAGAGGGCCTATCAGCTGACGAGGATATTTAATAAATGCCGCTTGTATTATGGGAATGCATCCCAGCCTGTATTTTATGAGTTGTATTCGAACGGCGAATTGTATGATGCAGATTTCCTTGAAGTAACTGAAAAATTCAGAGTGAAGAACTGGACTTTTGTTGAGACCCCGGAACAACTGGAGTTTCGTTTTAAATCATCCTGCAGTCCGGATTTCTACGGGATTGCCCTGGATCATGACCGGGGACTTGCAGTGGATAATGTGGCTATGCGTGGGAGTGCGGGACTTTTCTTCACCAGGTTGGACGGGGAAATGCTGAAAGAGATGTACGATGACCTTCAGGTTAAATTACTGATACTTCAGTTTGGAGGCAATGTAGTTCCCTATATCTCGGATAATTATGTGTACTATGAAAGATGGTTCTACAGGGAACTCAGCAGGTTAAAGTCACTCATGCCCGACCTGTCCATAATCGTAATAGGTGTGGCTGACATGTCTGTCAGGGAAAAGGACATTTACACCACTTATCCAAATCTTGAACATATCAGGGATGCCTTGAAAAGCGCTTCTTTCAGGGCTGATTGTGCATTCTGGGATATGTACAGCGCCATGGGGGGAAAGAACTCCATGCCCAGCTGGGTTTTTGCCCAGCCCTCACTGGCTTCATCGGATTTTGTTCATTTTAATGAACGGGGTGCCAGGGTGCTGGCAGAAATGTTTTACAATGCATTTATGCATGATTATAATGCCTATGTCAGTTCGCTTGAATAATCCGGTTATTCTGATTTTAAGTTTGATATCGGCGACCTCTGCCCATTCTCAGTCCCTCGAGTTCCCCTACGAAATTCCGAAATATGATTTTATTCACTACGATAGTAACCGGTTTCAATTTGACGAGGATAATACCATCTACCGGCATTTTCTGGCCAAATTCAGCAGGCTGATAAGTGAAGGTTCGGGTCAAATATCCGTGGTGCATATAGGAGGGTCACACCTGCAGGCAGATATTTACACTGAGCGTATCAGAAGCAGGTTCCAGACCTTTCAACCGGGGAATAACGGGGGCAGGGGCTTTATCTTTCCATATTCGGTGGCAAGGACTAACAATCCCCCGAATTACAAGGTAAGCTATACAGGCAGGTGGTCCGCCTGTAAGAATACCCAGGAGAAAAAGAAATGCCAGCTGGGCCTGTCAGGTATTTCTGTTACAACAACTGATACAGCTGCCAGTATATGCATTACTTTTCCAGCCGGTAACACAGTCCTTTATGATTTCAACCGGGTAAGGATATTTTACCTGGCCGACAGTCTTTCCTATGATTGTTCCGTTCTTTGTCAAGCAACTGTCACCGGCATTGAAAGGACAACACCGGGTTGTATTACGTTTGCCCTGGATTCCTATTCCGACAGCCTCATCTTCAGCCTGGAGAAAACCAGTAACATTCAGCAAAGTTTCACCCTGCTGGGGATCAGCCTGGAAACCGATGATCCGGGATTGATATACCATACCGCCGGCGTCAACGGGGCAAAGATCCCGTCTTTCCTGAGATGTTCCCTGCTACCTGATCATCTGGCAGGCCTCTCGGCTGACCTGGTGGTCCTTTCGCTGGGGACCAATGACGCTTATACAAGACATTTCAATCCTGAAATCTACAGGCAAAATTATGATACACTGATCCGGAGTATCCGGACTGCCCTGCCTGAAGCTGCCATCTTGCTCACTGTACCGAATGATAGTTATCTTTACAGGAGATACACCAACCCCAATACGGAAAAAGTCCGGGAGGTGATCCTGGATCTGGGTAGGGAGCATCACTGCGGTGTCTGGGATTTTTACGGGATCATGGGCGGTTTGAATTCCATCATTGTCTGGCAGCGGTTTGGGCTGGCGAAACGGGACAGGATACATTTCTCCCGGAAGGGATATACACTGATAGGAGACCTGTTTTTTAATGCATTCCTGAAATCATATGATGATTATATAGATCAAAGACCACTTGATTGAACTGGTTTTCAAACATATTCCTTTATAACCAGGATGCTCCCCTGCTTTTTACCAGGTTGTATTTCTGGGCATTCCTGCTGGTAGCCCTAACTTTTTATTCCATAATATATAAGAAACGTGGCCTCAGGAATATCTACCTCTTACTTATAAGCCTGTTCTTTTATTATAAGACCAGCGGACTTTTTTTCCTACTCCTCGTTTTCTCCACCTTTTCTGATTACCTGATAGGGATGGCCATTTACAATTTCAGGAAAAAGCCATGGAAAAAAGCCATGGTGGCCCTGAGTGTTACCATTAACCTGGGGGTGCTCTCCTATTTCAAATATGCCTATTTCTTTACCGACCTTTTCAACCAGACTTTCAGGGCGGACCTGGAGGTTGTAAACTTCCTGGCCCTGTGGTCAAACAATGTGAGCGGCTCACATTTTGATGCTTCTGTGATCTTCCTGCCGGTGGGTATATCCTTTTTTACCTTCCAGACCATCAGTTACGCGGTGGATGTTTACCGGGGTAAATGCCAGCCCGTGAAGAACATCATCGATTTCGGATTCTATGTTTCCTTTTTTCCACAGCTCGTAGCGGGACCCATTGTGAGGGCCTCTGAATTTGTGCCACAGCTGTATGCAAAATATTCCCTTACGCGTGAGGAATTCGGCTTTGCCCTCTGGATGATCATGAAAGGATTATTCAAAAAGATGGTGCTCGGTGATTACCTGGCTGTAAATTTCATCGACCGCATCTTTGATACGCCCACCTTATACACCGGATTTGAAAACCTGATGGCCCTGTATGGGTATTCACTGCAGGTATATTGTGATTTTGCAGGCTATACCGATATTGCCATAGGGGTGGCTTTGCTGCTGGGTTTCAGGCTGCCCAGGAATTTTAATTCACCCTACAAGGCAGAGAATGTGGGGGATTTCTGGCGCCGGTGGCATATGTCCCTCTCTTCCTGGCTGAAAGACTACCTGTATATACCCATAGGGGGGAATCGCAAAGGCAAGCTCAGGACAAATATCAACCTGATGGTCACCATGCTGCTGGGTGGATTATGGCATGGCGCGGATATGAAATTCATCATATGGGGCGGGCTGAACGGGATCGGGCTCATCATTTATAAATTCTGGAAAAGGATCAGTCCATATGAAAACAAAAAAAACATATGGGTCCATATCTGGAAGATCTTCCTTACTTTCAATTTCATAACCTTCACCCGTATCTGGTTCCGGGCCGACGATATGGATCGTGTCAATGCCATTCTGTTCCAGCTGACCCACAGCATGGATCTTTCAGTGATCCCCAGGGTCATTGGATCCTTTAAACTGGTATTCGCTGTGATGATTTTCGGATATATCCTGCACTGGTTACCCCAGGGCTGGAAAGATAGCTGGATGAACTGGTTCATCCGCATCCCCCACTGGGTGAAGGTGATTATCGTGGTGGTACTGGTGTTTCTGATCTATCAGTCCCAGACATCGGATTTACAGCCATTTATCTATTTTCAGTTCTGAGATATTTCATTTCAGAAAGCATATATTTGTAATATAACTTTAACTGAGATGCCATATAGCAGGGAGCTAACTAAAATTGTAAAAGCAGGCACTTGTATTGGATGTGGTGCTTGTGTGGCCTTGGTTAAGTCAGGGGATGCCTCAATGGAAGATACCCCCAGGGGCCCGGTCCCAAGTCTGAACGGATCCGCAACATTCTATTTAAACCCCGTGGAATTTTGTCCAGGGAAGGGGATTCACTATCCCGACCTGTATAATAAAGTGTTCAAGGGGTATCCGGAT
>JAZGGT010000015.1:0-3221 GCA_036480555.1 Bacteroidales bacterium
ATCAGCATATGCATCATCTGTTGCTCTTCATCAGGTTCATTGCCCATATCTGCCAAAATGATCAAGCGAGGGCCCCTTTCTTCGTACTGGCAGGAAACAGATGCCATCAGGCTTACCATTATTAACAGTATAAAGAAGTTTTTCATCATGATTGATATTGGATTGTTCTTATTATCAAATAATTACTTGATTCCCATCCTTTTCTGGATCTCTTCCAGGCTCAGTCCTTTAGTTTCAGGCATGACAAAAATTACCCATATCAATTGCCCAACCATGCAGATGGCATAGAAGGCGAATGTGTGTCCACCCGATATATCTGCGATAATAGGAAATGTCCAGGATATGGCAGCAGCCATAATCCAGTGGGTGAAACTTCCCAGGGCCTGTCCTTTGGCCCTGACCCGGTTCGGGAAGACCTCACTGATGAAAACCCATATGACAGTCCCCTGTCCGAAAGAATGCGATGCAACAAAGATCAAGATACTTATCAGGACAACTTTTCCTCCAGCCAGGCTGAATTCTGTACCATAGGTATAAAATGCCCAGGCAGTCACTGCCAGGCTGATGATATACCCCAGGGAACCAATGATCATTAACTTCTTCCTGCCGTAGCGGTCGATGATGGTAAGTGCCAGCACGGTAAAAACAACAAAAGTGCCACCAATGGCAACCGATTGCAACAGGGCTGAATTGCTTCCGGCCCCGGCCATTCTGAAGATATGTGGAGCGTAATATAGGACGGCATTGATCCCGGAAAGCTGGTTAAAGACCGCAATGGCCATGGCCAGCAGGATGGGTTTCTTGAATTTCGCACTGAAAAACCATTCTTTGCGATGATCAGTCTCCATATCAAGTGAACTACGGATCTCTGCAATCTCATCTTCAATACTCCCATTATCGGTGCCACATTTCTCAAACACCAGTGCGGCCTGGCTTTCTCTACCTTTGGCAATGAGCCAGCGTGGACTCAGCGGAATGAAAAACAGCAAGACAAAAAAGAAAAAAGCAGGGATGGCTTCCACCCCGAACATCCAGCGCCATTCCACCTGGCCTAATTCCATGGATGCAATAAAGTAATTTGACAGGTATGCGATCAACATACCGGTAACAATGTTGACCTGTACAACGGCGACCATCCTTCCCCGTAACCTGGCAGGCGTAATTTCCGCAATGTACATGGGCGCTACAACTGAGGAGCCTCCCACAGCTATCCCTCCAAGGAACCTGTAAATCAGGAACATGGTCCAGTTGTTGGCCATGGCAGAGCCCAATGCAGAAAGAAGATAGAGCAAAGCAAGGATGAACAGTACATTCCTGCGGCCAATAAGATCTGCTGGTTTTCCAACAATCAGCGACCCGGCTACAGTTCCGATAATGGCACTGGCTACAGTAAAACCCAGGGTTGCTTTACTTAACTGGAAGAAGCCTTCCAACCAATGTGTGGTTCCTGAGATCACAGCTGTATCAAATCCAAATAAGAACCCGCCGAGGGCTGCAACAACCGCCGATAGAATGAGGGTGGGTCTGCTTTTCATGGAAGGAGGGATTGAAATACATCATGAATATAAACAATCCAGGCCATATTCAGGAAATCTTTCAGGGAAAATCAGCAATTTTCCGTGAATCATTTGGATATTTTAATCATTTTGTTTAAAATATAAGCACAAATATTGACTAGATTTTAATCAAAACGATTTAATTATGGGAGCATATGACAAATTCTGCCAGAGTTGCGGAATGCCAATGGACAAAGATCCCGGAAGGGGAGGTACCTTGGAAGATGGAACAAAGACACAGCAATACTGCAGTCTGTGTTACGTAAATGGGGCCTTTAAAGATGATTTTACGAAAGCTGATGAGATGGTAGGTTTTGTCAAAGATAAATTGAAGGAAATGGGCTATAGTTCCCTGAAACGTTGGTTCTTCACTTCCCACATACCCAAACTGGAACGCTGGCAGACCTGATCAGGGACTGAACATGCCCTCATACAAATGGGTTACACTCGTCACTAAAAAGAATTATATTTACCATATGTGTAAGCCATTGACTCATTTTGATTTCAGCAAGCTACTGATTATGTGTTTTTTATCTTCAGTCATCTTTGGATGTGCTGAAAAGAAACGGCCCAACATCATCCTCATCATGGCCGATGATCTTGGATACGGTGACCTGGGCTGTTACGGAGGTAATCAGGTACAAACTCCAAATATTGACAGGCTGGCTGATTCGGGTATCAGATTCCTGGATTATCATTCCAACGGCACTGTTTGCAGTCCCACAAGGGCTGCACTCATGACCGGCCGGTATCAGCAAAGATCCGGTATCGAGGCTGTGGTTACTGCTGCTGGACACAGGCATACGGGGTTGTCCACGGAGGAATTCACCATAGCAGACTACCTTGGGTCAAGGGGATATCATACCGGCATCATCGGGAAATGGCACCTCGGATACGATACTGCATTTTCTCCCATTAACAATGGTTTTAATTATTTCAAAGGATATGTAAGCGGGAATATCGATTACCATTCACATATCGACCAGACAGGCCATTTTGACTGGTGGTTAAACAAGGATACTATCAATGAAGAGGGTTATGTAACTGATTTAATAACTGAATCTGCCATTCAATACCTCAGGAATAACCGGGATAATCCATTTTTCCTGTATGTTTCACATGAGGCCCCACACTATCCATACCAGGGGAGGGAGGATACAGCAGACCGCACCATCGGTGGAGAATTTCCAAACCATGGATCCAGGCCCGATATTGAAAATGCCTACCTGGAAATGATAGAGGTGATGGATGAAGGGATAGGTAAAATAATTTCCGTCCTTGAGCAAACTGGCCTGCTTGAAAATACCTTCCTGTTTTTCTGTTCCGACAACGGGGCAAACCCTACCGGGTCAAACCACCCACTAAAAGGATTTAAAGGAAAATTGTGGGAGGGAGGGCATCGTGTTCCCGCAATTGCCTATTGGAAAGACCACCTGAAACCGGGTACGAATGAGGAAACCATCCTTTCCATGGATCTGTTCCCCACGATCATATCCATTACTGGTGAGGAACAGCCCGATAACCTGGATCTTGATGGACAGGATTTCAGCCAGTCCCTCTTTTTCGGCCACACCTTACAGGAACGTCCCGTATTTTGGCGCTTTAAAAGTCAGCGGGCCATCAGAAGGGGTCCATGGAAACTACTGGTAGATGGGGAAGATATGT
>JAZGGT010000016.1:0-2537 GCA_036480555.1 Bacteroidales bacterium
CCAGAATGAATCCCCCCTCCAATTATCTTTGAGATCCGGAATACCGGGGACAGTCACCCATAAATAGGCATTATTAGCAATTAGTCGTTATTTTTGTCAATAAAACATCCCTCGTTTTACCACGGAACAAGGTAGAAAATCATAGCGGGACCCTCGTTTCGCAGAATCAAATCAGGTGTTCTTAGCTGGATGAACCAAAACATGCACGTTAACAATTTCAGGAAAGAGTCAGGTCGCGTAATGAAACTATCCATCGCTACCCTGATGGGCGTATTGCAGTCCAGCTCCTCATGTGGTGGCCAGATGAGCGTCATCTTTTTTATCGAAGAAACTAAGACCATCGACAGGATCATCCGCCATCTCGAACTGACCATTGAAGCCGAACTGGTTAGGTCGGGTCGGGCCGCCTCCGCCTCGTGTTGTTCAGCAGGGTCTCCTGTTAGCAGCCGAGGAAATAGGGAAGTATTTCTGAGGGCTTTTTTGCAGGCAAGGCTGGTGAGCCTACTGAATTTGGCAGTTGTCACGTCGGTTATCTATATAGTATCAGGATAGCCAATAAAGTAATTGATGTATTGTGAGGAATTAGGAGTTGACAGGGCAAGTCAAAGAGTTGCATATTGTTTACAGTTTGGAAGAATTACAGTGAAGACTGGTCTAAAAAAAAGAGTACGATGTTTCTATTTATTATTTATCATAATAACCCTGATCACTTTTGCCAGCTGCAGCAGCGGTGGAAGTGATCAGGCTGATTCTTCTTTAAGGCTCAAGGAAATGGCTGGCTTATTGTAAGCGGGGATACAACCGGATATGCTGTAGGATTGGAAAATGTTCTGGAGGCGATGCAAGAGGAATTTTTAGATAATGAAAGACCTGTGGCCTGGGAGAGACCTGAGACCCCTGTTATATCAAACACGGTAACAATTGATGATTTCGAAGTCTGGGTTGATGGAAATGCCGCCCTAGTGACCTGTAAAGTAAATATACTGTATGGCGCCCGCTGGCATGGTGAGTCTATCCTTCTTTCTTTTCAAGCGTTCTCCAGGGACAATGATGGATGGAAGCTGGCTGTGCAGCACGACACCAGGGCCATTGAAATGCTGAAGAAAGGGAGACATGGGCTTACTTTTGACTGTGTTTATCCGGTAACAAACCTGGAACGCGCCACAAAATGGTATGGAAATTTCTTTGGTGAACCGGAAGCCAGCACATCTACTCGAACAACCTGGAGCCTGGGCCGGCCAAGGTTTCACCTTGATACCACCGATCTTTCCGGATATGTCAATATAAGAAAAGGACTACCCAATGGATATGCAGTATTCTACACAATTGATGATATAAACATGGAAAGGTCACGCTTTGAAGCCCTGGGCATTAATGTTGGTACGGAGGTTCTCAATGACTGGGGCCCTAACCCTTACTTTGTAGCCATGGATCCCGAGGGCAATCCTTTTGTATGGATGCAGCGGATTGGCCAGGATGACCCGGCAGGAGATGCCCCGGGTTTGACAATTGAGAATCCCGGCAGCATACCCGCTGACCTGTTCTCTGAAATTGAGACATTGCTCAATGACTGGCTGTCTGCAGACGCTCAAAGCATTGGAGAACGTATACCCGCTGAAAGCTTCTGGTGCGATTCCTATGGCTGGGCATACGGCCGGGGACCTGATGAAGTGGAAACCGCATTAAAAGAAATGTTTGAAACCGGGAGCAACAATCATGTTTTTGATAGCACACCCAACGGGCTTGCTGTTGACGTGGTTGCCACATCACTGAATCTGCGTGATCTGGGCTCTTTCGCGTTAGTCACCCTTGACCTTGTTATCACTGGAACCGGTGTTCATGTGTTCCAGGAAGAGGTAGCCGCTGTTTTATCGTTTCAAAAAAGCGGACCAGAATGGGACCTTTTGCATGCGTTCTTTGGACTTTCGGATACCGAGCATCCCATAATATGGACATTCGACTCCATGGGATATCCCGAATTATATCTGGATGAGGCGGAGGACTTCTACAGAAACACTATGTCATTTGGAGATCCGTATGCTGACGCAGACTACTTTGGGTATTGGTCCGAGGACAACGTGTTCGGTCTCTTCTGGGCGAATCCAAGAAGACATGGGATGCCACGTCCCGGCGAGACCAGCGCATATGTGAGTTTTTGGATAGGATCAGTTCAGGAAACCTTTGACCTGCTAGACTCCATGGGCGCAAGTTTTCCAAAGATAGGTGCGATTAATAGTAGAAGGAGGATCAACTCTCTACCCGGTTATATACAAATCTATACTTTAGACTCAGAGGGTAATGGTTTAACTTTCACCGAATATCCGGGAAATTAAAAAAAATTAGTAGAATGAAAGGATAAATAAAAAGCCCTGCCTTTTAAGGCGGGGCTTTTTTGTAGATTTACAAACTACCTTGTTATCACTCCATCTGGTTCCTGGGCCAGTCCCCAGAAAAACATTGCCGGAATATCACCAGTATTTTTAGCTGAATATTTCCATTCTTTTTCCCAGCAACCAAAATCACCTGCTTTGAGAAGA
>JAZGGT010000017.1:0-4331 GCA_036480555.1 Bacteroidales bacterium
AGTTTATTAATGGCTGTCAGGTAATCGACGATCTGGGTATTCTTGTTGTAAATATTAAGATAGCCAAGATCAGCCCCGAAAACCCCCAGGATGTAAGCCATCTGGAAACTGGTATTGTACCGGTCAACATAATCTGTGGTTGCCAGGTAATCCAGGGAGAAAGGAGTCCCGATCTCCTTGATCAGGGCTGCCATTTCAATAGGAGAGGATACACTTTGAACTATCTCGTCCAGGGCCTCCTCTGAGATCTGCAGATCTGCAGCGAGCTCCAGTGAGTCAAGTATATCTAACTCTGCATCAGCCAGTTTGCCTTTTCTTGATTGACAGGACAGGATCATTGCAAATGAGAGTAGAAGAAAAATTGATTTCCGAATCATAATGATTTTTATTTTTTATCGTCAGATAAACAAAAATAGAAATTAATCATTTCAATTTCTGGGTAAGCCGGATAATTTTATGTACTAAATTGTAATATAAGCAAATGTACAGCAAGAGTGACAGGAACCAGATAAAACCAATATTGAACCAGAAGGTATCGAAATACCTGCCCAGGAAGTATTTCCTGGGTGCAAAAAAGTGTGACCTGAAGGCTAATGGTCCCGCGGGAACCGGGTCAAGATATATCGGATCAATTTGCTGGATCAATGAATTCCGGTATTCAACCATTTTATTTTTCTCATATACCTTTCTGACATACTCTTCCACACTTTCATTATAATGGTTATCCTTGATCTGGTTATAGACAAGAGCTTGTTTTTCCATGTAATACATGATCCGGTTTTCCAGTTGCGTATTGGCGAATATGAATTCCTGTGAATAATAATCCTTAATTACTTCCAGGTAAAGATCCATTTTTTGCAGGAGATGGCCGGAAATGCCTTCAGGTGTCATCAGTTTCAATTCTTGAAAGGCTTGTCCTGGGACAAGGATATTCAATTTGGAAAATTCATTGTGAAGGAGTTTAAGATCCATAGCCGATGAAGTGATACTCCCTGTCAGATCAAGATCTTGCCTGACCTTCTCCAGCCGCCGCTTGAGTTCAGGCAGCAAATAAACCTGGTGGAAATCGGCCACACTTTCTGCTTTCTTATCCTTGTAAAAAATTTTCTGGAACCGGTTCTCCTTGAACTGATGTACCATCAGGGCTTCGTAAGACCATTTCGGGATCATGATTTCAGCGATCCATGGAACTTTTCCCACGCTGCCAACCTTCCGGTTCAATTTGTCATAGCTGAACATGGCCCCGCTGAGGATCATCATCGGGATCATGAGCATGGGGATGACGATGTAGATGGTTATCGCCGAGTTGAAAGCGGCCGATATGTTCAACCCCAGTATATTGGCACAGACGGCAGTGGAAAACAGGGCAAGCCAGTAAGCAAATGTCATTCCCTTTATACCCAGGATAGGATTGGCGACAATCACGAAAAGCAAGCATTGGATTGCTGAGATGAGGATCAGGATGAACACCTTTGAAAGGAGATATCCGGAGCGGCTAAGGCTTAGGAATGCCTCCCTTTTAAGGATCTTCCTGTCCTTGAATATTTCTTCTGCACTCACAATTAATCCAAGGAACAGCGCCACGATAAGGCTCATGAATATATAAACAGGGATATTCTCATTTTCCCTGAAAATATAAGTAGTAGAAGTCGGATCCGCGATGTAGCGGATGATATAGGAAAGGATCAGGGCCAGGATGGGAGAAACAAGCAGGGTCAGTCCAATATATTGGCGATTGCTGATTTTTGAACGCAGGTCACGGATCCAATAGATACTTAATTGTCTGATCCAGCCAGGAGGGGACAGGTTTCCCGGGGGCGGTGAGTCTATACCGGGGATCTCCTTTTCAACATGATGCTTATGGTACAGCTCTTCCCAGCGCTCAGGAAGTACTTTCCTCACTCCGGTATAGTTCCCGAATTCATCCACAACACTGGCTTCAATGATATTGAAGATTAATTCTGGATAAACATTCCCGCAGGTGGGGCATTCTCCTATTTCGGCATTGATCTGTTCATCCATTCTTTTGAAATACATCACAGCTTCGACCGGATTGCCATGGTAGATCATATATCCGCCGATGTCCAGAAAAATTATCCTGTCGAACATCTTATAGATTTCAGATGATGGTTGGTGAATGACCACGAAAACCAGTTTGCCTTTGAGGGCAAGTTCCCTGAGGAGGTCCATAACGTTTTCGGAATCGCGGCTGGATAGACCGGATGTTGGTTCATCCACAAACAGGACAGATGGTTCTCTGAGAAGTTCAAGAGCAACATTCAGGCGTTTCCTCTGACCGCCACTGATCAGTTTATTAAACGGTGTGCCAACCTTCAGGTCTTGAATATCCTGAAGGCCGAGATTTACCAGGGTCTTGTCCACCAGTTTATGTAAGTCCTCTTTGGAGGTCTTTCGGAAACATAGACTGGCATTATAATACAGGTTCTGGAATACGGTTAGTTCTTCAATCAAAAGATCATCCTGGGGGATCAGGCCGATCACACCCTTGAGTTTATCCATGCGGATATGCAGATCCAGTCCGTTGATCATAACAGATCCTTCAGCAGGCTTGATATTACCGGACAGGATATTCAGCAGGGTTGTCTTTCCAGCACCGCTGGCACCCATGATACCTACAAGGCTGCCCTGCTCCTCCGTAAAATTAATTTTGCGTAAACCAGCATCCCCACCGGGGAACCTGTAGTGAAGGCCTTTCACTTCCAGGGATATTCCCGTATCAGCGTCTTCATGCAAAAAGTGGCTGACCACATCACTGTAGTACAGGGGTTTTCCCCTGGGCGGCTTGATTGTACTACCATTGGCGAACAGATAGATCCGTTGATTATTGATTGAAAGACCGTTCAGGAACAATTCCTGTTCCCCGGTGTATTGAAAAAAATACAGACCTGCACTGGGAACGTGCAGGAAAACAATATACCCGGTTTCTTGCGGGTCGTGCTGATGCAGGGTTATGTCCTGACTCTCTTCCTGGCCGGTGAGGATTAAAACCAGGTGGTCGTCAATTTCGGAAGGCTTTGTCGAAGTAACGAATTTTTCAATGCTGGAGGTTTCTTCTTTTGGGACCTTGAACACATCTGCAACAGTATTGATGATGGCCATCCGCTGATGGGTGAATTTCCTGTCAGCATTGACAAGCTCAAATAACCTTACCAGCACCACTATTTTCTGGTTCTGGTGCAGGGTTTTATTGATCTTCCTGCAAATACCCAGCACCTTTACAGAATCCAGCACCGGGGTTAGCTTCTCGGCGTCAGGGGGGGAGGATGATGATTTTTCACCAAGGCCTGCATGCTGTTCAAAAAGGGAATAATACTGGCTTACATTCTCACTGGAAAGCTGTTTTGACAGGAAGGTCCTGACATAGGCCTTCTCACTCTCCTCAACGCCTCCATCCTGCTTGATAATCAGTGCAAACAGTTGCATCAGGGCCTTAAGGATCTCTTCACTCATCGTTCAGCGCCATTGTTCAAAATTCAGGAATAGGATACCATTTCGAAAGGGACGTCTACCATTTCCGAGTATTCTTCACCGGCTTCCATCATATCTTCATCTTCTTCCGGGTAATGCCAGCGAACCATGACCTCATGCCCTTCTTCAATCATTTCTTCAAACCGGGTAAGGATGTCAAGGATTATCTTGGAGCTTGCTGTATTAAAATAAGTAAACTTAAAGCTAAAAACAGTAACATCAAGGGGGTCTTTGGCGTATTCCTCAATCCAGCTCATCGTAGGTTCATAAAAGGTGTTAACATCTTCAGGCAGGGAACGTCCGGAAATTTCCAGGATATTGGATTCTCTGTCCAGAACTATCTGGGGACTATCCTCCGTGCTTTCAATTTTTAATATTTCCATAACAACAGGATTACGATGTTCGTGGTATGTATGTGGTTAATAGAAAAAAGGATACTTTATCTGTGATCGGCAGAAAATTATATTCAAGTTTCTTCTTTGTTTTTCTCCGGATGTCGATAAATCCCAGTCCCGCTCCCCCTTTTGTAGACAACCTTCCTTCACGCATTTGCCTGATATAAAGATCTTTCAATTCATCCTCATTCAACTCGTTTATTTGTTCAATCATATCCTTCAGTTCCCTGACCTTTTCATTGAATATGGCATTCCCTGTTGTCACACACCAGTACTGCTCGGTGCGGCTGACCATGAAGATCCCTTTTCCGGTATGCAGGGATTCTCCTGATTCATACTCATCTGCATGCCGGCTGATGTTCTGAAGGCATTCGACCATGACATGGAAGACTTTTCGCTGGACACTGGAGGCTTCGGCATTTTCTTCCATCTGGGCCTCGGCAAGTG
>JAZGGT010000018.1:0-18092 GCA_036480555.1 Bacteroidales bacterium
ATATTCACCGGTGTCCCAACCGCCATGTTGAACCATGGGAATACCATTGGCTTCAAAATTTTTAATATGCTTTTTCATCCCCTTAACATCAAAGGCTATATGATGAATACCTTCTCCTTTAGTATCAAGAAATTCCTGCCAGGTGCTGGGGCCTCCAAGCGGCTCGATCAGTTCTATCGTGATATTATCAAGCCTGAAAAAAGCCAGTCTGGCTTTTGCATCCGTGGATTTTCCGTTATATTTTGTGGGATTTAATTCACTGCCTGAGGCGACTATAACTTCTGGGAGTTCTTCATTTCCTAGAAAGGTGGCCCAGGCTTTTGTCGATTTTTCGATATCTTTTACGATAATGCCTACCTGCATCATTTGTTTGTCGGAAATCAATGCATCCGATCTTTTCTGTACCATCGTTGATCCAAGCACGATAAAGCTTGCAACGATGAGTGTTATAATCGGTCTTTTCATGATTAAAAAGTTTTAATTAATACCTCTAAATATAGAAATATTAAAATGAATGAAACCGATTACAAAAGCAATTATTCGCTGAATATAGGACAAGAGGCAGGCTTGTCGTATTGCTGTTTATTAATACATTTATACGTGACAAACCCAATCATTCAATGGTTATGAATTTAATAGCAAAGCTATCACAGTATGCCCTGTTGTTTCTTGCAGTTAGTTGTGCCATCAGCATGGCTTCAGCCCAGAACCTTATCCCAGACAATATTTCATTTGGCCGACCTAGTCAGGGTGGACTTGACGGTCAAGTCATTCGTGTAACTACACTGAATGAAGCAGGGCCAGGTTCCCTCCGCGAGGCCATCGAAACCAAAGGTTCACGTATTATAGTATTTGAAGTAGGTGGAGTTATTGACCTCAAGAAAAGCCGTCTTGAAATCACAGAACCTTACCTTACAATTGCGGGACAAACCGCCCCTTCTCCGGGGATAACAATTATTCAGGGAGGGATTGGAATCAGAACCCATGATATCATCATGAAGCATATCAGGGTAAGACCAGGTGATGCGGGACAACCCAGGAAAAGTGGTTGGGAACCAGATGGATTGGCAACTTCAGGAGGAAATGCCTATAATATAATAATAGACCATTGTTCCTTTACCTGGGCAGTTGACGAAAACTTGAGTGCATCCGGCACAAGGACTGAAGGCCCTGATTCAACTTCACATAAAATTACATTTAGCAATAATATTATAGCCGAGGGACTCGACAATTCATCACATCAGAAGGGGCCTCACTCAAAAGGGACATTAATTCATGATTTTTGCCGGGATATCGCTATTGTGGGAAATTTTTATGCACACAATGCACAAAGGAATCCCTATTTTAAAGCATATACAACCGGTATAATTGCCAACAACCTCATTTACAATCCAGGGGGAAGGGCCATCCAACTGGGATATGTTAATTCGGAATGGGAAAATGCCCGGTATAAACCAGAAAATTGCAAGGTGAGCATAGTTGGCAATTTGCTTTATAAAGGATACGATTCCAGGCAAGATCTGGCTATGGTAGCAAATCGGGGAGATGCATACATGTCGGATAATGCTGCTTTCGACAAGAATGGTCAATCAATTGAACTGAACAGGGGAGAGATTAATATTCTCCCGAGCATGCCTGCATGGCCAAGAGGTTTTCAGGCATTACCTCTAAAGGAGGTTGAAAAATATGTGCTAAGTCATGCCGGAGCACGGCCAAAAGACCGTGATGAAATTGACAAACGTATCATTCAGGATTTTATGGATAGAGAAGGACAGATTATAGATAGCCAGGAAGATGTTGGCGGATACCCGGATTATAAATCAACATATCGCAAGCTAGAGATACCTGAAAATGATCTTGAGAAATGGTTATTTAAACTTGCGGTAGAATTAGAAGAATCACCGATCAGCATATCCTTGCAACGTCCGAATTTTGCAACCATGCTTAATAAACTACATGGAGGAAATAGAATAGGTTATCGTTTTCATGAACATAGTCCTATTTCATATGGCAGTATCCCAGTCTCTAAGAAAGCCGCACACATTAATATTGAAAAGGTTAAGACTTTAGAAGTCAGTTATAAGAGCAGTTCAGATGTATTTATCTATGAACATAAAATTGAAAAAGATTCTTTGTGGTCAAAACAAAATTGGACATACTATTTAAAGCCTGTTCATGATGGAGTTGAAATATTATTGATCATTGAGACCTACGATGAAGGATTACCTGAATACTATGGTGTCCAACAATGTTTCCGAATGAGTGGAGAGACAAATCAAGAATGGCGAAAAGAAATTGCCAATACTCCTGCATTCAGTGAATACGATTTATGGAATAGTCAATTGCCAAATACTGAAAAGAAAAGTCTTACTTACGTTCTACGCGATAATAATTGGCAAGCTATTCCCGCCACTGAGAAAGCCACCGGAGCAAGAACAACAATTGGCGTCGAAATCGATGATTTACGAACAAACGGTCAACCTATGTCTGAGGTGGGTCCTTATAAAGCGAAAATGTTGAAACCAATTGATAATGGATTAATCACTCGTGTCAATTTACCCGAATCGTGGGTGTGCGGAATTCATTGGCAGTACACATCGCATGTCACAGATCATCATCCTGCAGATTGTCTGCACTCAATTGTCAACATTGGAAATATTCCACCTTTTTCAAAAAAAGCCATACTTGGTAAAATATATTGGTTTGAAGGGAATAAGGATAGTCTCAAGGATCATTACAAAAATGATTTAATGGATTCACAACAATAGTGAGCCGGTGTTTTGTCTGGAAAATCAATCAATTAATTCTGGGCGTTTATTGTTGTGTCTTCACCCATTGATGGCGTTTCTCATTTAACTCAGGGTCCTCGACCATCCATACCCAGAGTTTTATCAGGCCATTCTGGTGGGTACTGGATAAATGTATCCTATGTCAATAAATTTCTAACTTAGTACAAATTGATCTAATGAAAAAAATCACCCTTGCCATTACTTTGATAATTGTAATTGTATTGCCCCTGGATATCTATTCCCAACCCAGCAAAGAAGAAATTCAAAAAATTGACAGCCTCTTTATCTCCTGGAACCAGCCAAACCATCCAGGCGGATCGATTAGGATAATGAAGGAAGGGAAAGTTATCTTTTCAAGGGCTTATGGTCTTGCCAGTCTTGAATACCTGGTCCCCAACACACCGGATACTCGGTTTAACATCGCTTCCGTCTCCAAACAGTTTACATGCATGGGAATGGTCCTTCTTCATCTCCAGGGAAAACTTTCCTTTGATGATGATGTGAGAAAATACCTTCCCGAACTTCCCGATTTTGGGGATACCATTACCATCCGGCATTTGATCCATCATACCAGCGGCATGCGAAGTCTTCATTCACTCCTCGGCATGGCGGGATGGAGAAATAATGATTACCGGACGAATGAGGATCTCTTCAGGTTCATGAAGAACCAGCATGATCTCAACTTCAAGCCTGGTGAAGAATACCTTTATTGTAATACAGGCTACATGCTGATGGCAGATATCATTGAGAAGATCACAGAAAAGAATTTCGATGAATGGATGTATTCCAGTGTTTTTGAGCCACTTGGTATGTTCAATACCTATGTAGAAGATAAATACAACAGAGTGGTGCCTCTCAATGCCACTTCGTATTACGGTGTGGCCAGTCATGGATTTTCAAGGGCAGTTGAATATTGGGGGTATGTTGGATCCGGTAACATACATTCTACAACGGATGATTTACTTAAATGGCTCACGAATTATTATAACCCCCAACCTGATTGTGAAAAACCCTTCCAGTTGATGAAAACCCGGGGAATATTGAACAACGGCGACACCCTGGATTATGCATTCGGCATCAATATCAATAAATACAAAGGGAAGCAGCGAATATCACATGGTGGTTCGATAGGGGGTTACCGTTCCAATATCCAGGCTTTCCCTGATCATGAACTGAATATCGCCATACTTACTAATTTTTCCTCCTCCAGTGTCGGTTCTAAATTAAACCGGATCTCAGATATATTACTCAAGCTGGATGCTGATGCTGTACCCGGACTTATAACAGCTGATTCGATTACCTCTAAGCTCTTGTCAAATGAGGAGTTGGCAAAATTTTGTGGGCATTACTGGAATGAGAAAAGCCGGTATTCACGCAAAATTTACCTGAAAGATGATACCCTGAGATATTCCCGGCCAGAATCCAGTGAAAGTAAATTATTACCGATTGAAGAGAACACATTCCAAATGTTGAATGTAGCATTTGTGATTAAGGTATCATTCGAAATTCTACCCAATAACAGGAAAGTAATGATGGTTCGGGTCAATGATGATGATCCCATCCGTTCTGAATCCTATGATCCCCCGGAGATGACAAGAGAACTTTTAAGCAGCTATACAGGCAGATATTATAGTCCGGAACTTGATACTCATTACTCTCTCTATGTTCAAGGGGATTCCTTGTTAATGGGAAATCACTCACGACACGGGGATTTTGAGATCAGCATTATCCGGGAAGATGACCTTGAAGGAAAACTCTCTGCTTTCAGTGATATCAAGGTCAAACGTGATCAAAAGAAAAGTATCCTTGGTTTGCTCGTATCGAATGGGCGTGTAAGGAATCTCTGGTTTGAAAAACAATAGAACCTAATGCAAGCTGGAAAATCATCAGCATCCCGGAACAGTTCCCGTAGGGATTTCATCAGGAAATCTGCCCTGGGGATCATGGGTATATCCCTTGCCGCAAGAACATACCCTTTGTTTCTGAATGAATATAATAAGGTGGTGGTGGTTCGTCACAAAAATGTATTTGGCCCCGATGGACACGCCCGGCAACAGCTGGTCTTGGATATGGTGAACAGGGGGATTACCGAGTTAACCGGTGCAGCTTCTTTATCGAATGCATGGCTTCAATTTTTTAAACCCGCAGATGTAATCGGCATGAAGATCAACGCCATCAGTTTCAGGGGACTGACAAATACGCCCCTTGCAACCCACTACCCGGCACTGACCAATGCAATAATCTCAAGCTGTGCTGAAGCCGGAATTGAAGAAAAGCAGTTCGTGATATGGGACCGCAGTGATGCCGAATTGGTAAACCTCGGCTATACTCCGAGCAATGATCCGGACAGGCTGAGGATCTTCGGGACTTACAAACACCATCGTGGGACTGACGGGATTGGATTCCATCCCGAACAATATGCTGCCGGGAAAAAATCTACCAGGGTCAGCAGGATCCTGAGTGAGATCTGTACAGCCATGATCAATGTTCCGGTAATTAAACCACATACACTTGCAGGTATTACAGTGGCCCTCAAGAATCATTACGGGACCATAGACAACCCTTCAAGTTTTCATTTTGGTGCCTGCACTAATCCGGGTATTCCTGAAATAAATACCATTCCTGTGATCCGCGAAAAAGAAAGGCTTATCATTTGTAATGCCCTCCAAGCTATTTATAAGGGAGGGGTTAGCTGGAAACCTACAAATGCATGGCCCTATGGAGGGATAATCCTGGGCACTGATCCGGTAGCAGTGGACAGGGTCTGCCTGGAAATCATCAATGAAAAAAGACTGCAGTCAAATAAAAGTATTATCGATAACCGGGCCCGACATATCCAGCTGTCAGAACAACTAGGGATCGGAGTGGCAAATCTTGACAAGGTAGACTTGGTGGTTATCGATCTGGCTTAAAAAAACACCCGAGACCAGTCTTACCCTGATCCAGTTATCAGTTTTTTTTAATTTTACAGGACACAAATTACAATTAATGAAAATAGCCCTAACCGGAGCCAGTGGTCACATTGGCGCAAATCTCTGCCGTAAATTACTGGATAACAATCACGATCTCAGAGTACTTGCCAATCAGTATACAGCCAGCCTTGAGGGACTTGATCTTGAGTTCGTAAAAGGAAATATACTTAATACAACTTCCCTCAGGGAACTGGCCAGGGGTGCAGAAGTGCTGATCCACCTGGCTGCCTCCATATCAATCAACGGAGATCAGCATGTCCTCAACACCAATGTTATCGGGACTAAAAACGTACTTGATGTCGTTAAAAGTTGCAAGGTTAAGCGTCTCCTGCATTTCAGTTCTATTCATGCACTCGTGCATCAGCCACTTGACCATACCCTGGATGAGGAACGTCCACTCGCCGTATCAGACCATATTATTTACAACCAATCCAAGGCGCTGGCAGAAGAGCTGGTGCGACATGCCGTGGAATCCGGATTGGATGCAGTGATCATTAATCCTACCTCTGTGATGGGGCCCAATGATTTTAAGCCCTCCCTCGTTGGTCAGGCCATCATCCAACTTTACAAAGGGAAGATCCCGGCCCTGATCCCGGGCGGATATGACTGGGTGGATGTCCGGGATGTGGTTACAGGGACCATCAGTGCTATGGAAAATGGCAGGACCGGTCAATCTTACCTTTTATCCGGCCAATTTAAAACACTCATGGAATTGTATGAACAGATTATCCTTCACCAGGGAAAGGAAAAGAAATTACCTGTAATTCCATTCTGGCTTGCGGAGGTCGGGGTTCCATTTTTAAAGGCCTGGGCCAGGGTCAGAGGGAACAAACCATTGTATACAAAGGAATCTGTTGAGATACTGAAAACTGCCCACACCGATATATCAAGCAAGAAAGCCCAGAATGAGTTAGGCTATGAATCACGTCCTTTTAAGGATACACTCAGAGATACGATAGAGTGGTTCAAAGAGAATAATTATCTTTAGCCGCTGTAGCTTAATTACCCTGATGAATACTGAACAATATTTCCTGCTCATAAAGATCTGGATAGCATTTGGGATCATTCTCTTCCCTGTTCTTCTGAGCATTACTGTACCATACGGGCGGCATTCCAGAAAGGACTGGGGACCCATGATACCGAACCGCATGGGTTGGATGATCATGGAACTCCCCTCCCTGATCATGTTCATAGTGTTTTTCCTGATGGGTCCGAACCCGGTGAATCTAGTAACCCTCATCTTTTTCCTGCTGTATACCATTCATTATTCCAACAGGGCTATCATTTTCCCCCTGCGGACCCATACATCGAAAAAGTTAATGCCTTTGATTATAGCCATCTTTGCCATTTTCTTTAACCTGATCAATGGTTTTATCAACGGATATTATTTTGGAACTGTTTCAGGGGGATACGGAATTGAGTGGCTATATGATATCAGGTTTATTGCCGGTGGATTTCTTTTCCTTTTGGGAATGGCCATCAATCTAAAATCTGACAATGTGCTTTTAGCCCTCAGGCACTCTAAAAAGAATGGATATTCCATACCGACTGGCGGTCTGTTTAACTATATTTCCTGTCCTAATTTCTTCGGTGAGATCCTGGAATGGACAGGTTTCGCTATTATGACCTGGAGTCCGGCAGCCCTTGCCTTTGCTGTCTGGACCATTGTCAATCTGGTGCCAAGGGCACTTGACCATCACAGGTGGTACTGGGAGAAATTCCCAGATTACCCTGCTGAAAGGAAAGCTGTTATTCCTTTTATAGTATAGATTATTTCCTGTGTAGTTTAGATCCTCCAGTCAGGTTCGCATCAATATGCGGATCACCGGTGATATATATATGTGCACCACCACTGGCATTCAACAGGAGCTCCTCATCAACATGGATGCTAGCATCACTTCCGCCAGATAGATCAATCTTTGCAGCCTTTACCCTGAAATCCGGAGCATTCAGATTACCACCGCTTTTTATTTCACATGCCATTTTACCAGCTGTTCCTTGTAATTTCGCATCTCCGCCGCCTCCCATACTGACAGCCAAATCTCCGGCATCTATTTCCAGGGAAAGGTTACCTCCTCCGGAAAGGGAGAATACTGCCTGTGATACATCAGATCCGGCACTGGCTGATACATCACCACCTCCGACAGACGAGACCTTTACCTTTTCACAGGCGATCTCCAGAATCAGATCGCCACCGCCAGACATGCTTACCATAACACCATCGGCTCCACTGCCTCCATTAATTTTGGCATCGCCTCCACCTGACATGCTCAGGTCAATTAATCCAAGATCGCCATCAAAAAGCAGGTCACCCCCGCCACTAAGTGCTGCTTTAAATTCCCTTATGTCTGCATCCAAACTCACATCGCCTCCGCCACTCACATCACATTTTGCCCTTTGGGCCTTCAGGTCGAACTGGAGATCTCCTCCACCTGATATTGCTATACTGATATCTTCAGTGCTTATCAAACCCTGGCTCTGAACATCACCGCCTCCTGAAACCTTTATCTTTTTCAATTGATTCACGGTAACATGGGCGTCCATGGCCGAACTCTTGTTTATCCTGGCATTTTTCTGAACATAGATATTCAGGACTCCTGATTCTACCTCAGTAATAATATATTCCTGGAGATTCTCATCGGTCTCTATGACCAGTTTGGTCAGATCTCCCTGCTTGACAATCAGATCTATCCCGCTTTTGACCACGACCCCGTTAAAATCAGCGACGCTTCTTTCTTGTTTTTCAACATTCCCGTTCCCCCTTACCTGGGAAAATATCAAGGGTACAGCAAACAAGAGCAATAATAAAGTTGAAATGGTTTTAATAAGGATCTTCCGTTTCATGATGTCAAGGTTTTAAGTGCGAAATAATATAGTATATGACGTTTAAAAGACGACCGGCAAGTCAGAATGCTGCATTCAACTGATCTTTCCAGAACCCGATATTATCTATTACTACAACCCCTTCCTCCGTCCTGTCAAATACGAACCGGATCTCCTGAATATGTCCGATATCCAGCCTGTTATTTTGTTCCCTGAATGTTGAAAGTAGATAAAAGAAAACCTGGAAAACCAGGTCTGATTTTGCAACATCGGTCATGAAATCAGCTTTCATTAGCTTCGGTTCCAGCTGCCTTGATAAAAAGGAATAGGTACTCAATGGCAAAGCTGCAGCCTGGCCTGCAGAGTCAACCAGGATAATGGTCAGATCAATGGGTCCCTTATTTTCCTTGTCCTCAGTTTCCTCCTTATCATCAACCGATTCTTCGTTGCTCCCGGATTCATCAGCTTGCTTATTGGAGTTTTCCTTCTTGTTTGGATTTTCTTCTTCTTCGGGATGAGGATTAGAATTCTCCTTGGCGTCTGCCATGACAAAAAATAAATATGAATTTTCGTCAGTGCTGATTTGATTTACACCCTGCTGCCGGATACTCAGGACACCGGGCAATGAATCGGTTTCTTCCAGGTTCCAGCCGGCATATACTGCACGTGTGGCCTGTGTACCCCATTTCAGCGGGACAACTCCCTCTTTCCAAACCGTAAGGTTTTCAGATTGGATCTCCCCTCCTTCGAGGGTAGTGGTTAGGACATTTAAATCCTCATCGAAAGTGCAGACAAATTCGCATGCAGGGTCTTCATAATGGCTAAGGTAAACCGTTTCAGGTAACCAGTTAATGCCCGAACGGTAATCCCTGAACAGATCAAAATACCCAGCCTTTCCATTAAGGGTGGATTCCAGGAAAGCGGAGATAAAAACCTTCCCTATTTTTTCCTGGTCCTCCCCGGGCATGATCTGCCGTTTGTTGAATAATGCCATAAATGGAAAAGAGTTGTCATTCCTGCCCCATATGGTGTTAAACTGCCCGTGGTTGGCGCCGAAGACATATAATCCCGCCTTAACATGGTGGGCTTCGTCATTGAATTCTGTTCGATGGAATTGTCTGGTTCCCTCATAGGTCCGGAGGTGCATATCATTGGATCCCTGGATTACAAAATAATTGATGTCTTCGAGTATGGTACCCGTCCCGGCCGGCTTGTATTGTCCATCCACCGGGGCGATAGCTATCACTGAGCGCAGGTTGAAATCAAAATCAAAGGCCAGGGTGGCATCGTCCGGATTATGTGGAAGCCTGTTAAAACAAGCAGCAATGGCTACAGCTTCCCCTCCTCTTGAATGCCCGATCAGTCCTATATTTTCCATGTCCACCTTCCCGTAGAAGGGATTCTTAGGATCCCTGTCCCATGCTCTCCACAATTCCAGGTGCTTTAACAGGAGCCATGCCCGGCAGTCATTTTCCGTTTTCAGGTGATCAAACAAATCATACCAGGCCCCATTAAGGAAATTCTCATCCACAGATGCAAAAATAAATCCCCTGCTTGCCATCAGCCTTCCCAGGTATTCATACCCAGGATCAGAAAATTCACGATCACCATGGTTGCCGTGGACAATCAGGACAAGCGGGAAGGGCCCTTTACCTCCAGGGTACCATACCCTCGCATTCAGGGGCAGGGCTTTATCATCAAAACCCCAGTATCTGGTACGTACCCAACCATGCAGTTTCTTCCAGTTTGAGACATAGTGGTTCCCGTCAACAGAATCAGTCCTAATGGTCACATTCTTACCAAATTCTGACCGGTGCTTGTCGTTGCCACTTCCGTAAGTGAGTTCCAATACGGTGTATTCTCCTACCACTGAAGGGTCCTGAAGTGTAATATGCGCCGGCCTGTATTCAGACATGAGAGCAGCGTTGTCAGGCGGATCAGATTTAAATCCTTCCAGGAATAACCATGTAAAACCGAATGCCAGTGCCCCTGCACCAAATACCACAATGACCAGGTTTAAAACCTTTTTGCCGATGGCCATGGCCTTCCACTTCCTGATCAACAATACGGCCAATACACCACCCAGGATGGAACCTGTAAGCACAGTATAAATAATCAATAAAATCCTGGCCGCGGTATTTCCTGTCCAGAAAATAACCATGGCGGCCAGCGCAGCAAAGAGCATAAACCGGTAGAAGGCCGGAATGAGGTTTATCAGTTTCAATCCGAAATATATGCCGGTTGCAGCCAGAATGGAACTGCCTATAAAATATGAAATAAGTAGAACAGCGACCGGGCCCCCCAGGCTTTTCAACATGATGCCAGCCATAACAATAATCAGGATAATCACTATGCCCCCCAGTCCCCAGCCCGCGCCTTTCCATACTATCGGATCCGGTTTCAGAAAACTGAATAATTTCCAAAACAGGTCTGTTATGAAGGCTCCGGCTTTATTCATAAAGCTTACAGGAACTCTTTTTTGCAACCAGCTTACCGGCGGTTTTTTCTTCTTCATTGTGCGAAGCATTGATGCCAATTAAATTTACCCCAAATTGGTGAAAAAATGTAGCATTTGGCTGGATTAGTCATGGTTATATTAAAAAAAGTTAAAAGAGGTTAAAATGTTTTATTTTGCTGGCATTCCAGGCTCTCAAGCATTATTTTTGCAGATAGGAATCCGGTAAATAATATGTCATGGAAACGATGCGATTTATGCTTATAACAGGAACTATAATTATGATCACTTTGCCCTGCACCGTGTGTCAGTCTCAGGATACAGAACCAGGGCGTAAAGCTGATCCCAATGTCAAATGGGAGGTCAGAAAGGAATACGATGAGCATGGAAATCTTATTCACTATGATTCTTCCTGTTCACATACCTGGAAGCATTTCAATTTCCCGGGACCTGGAATAGAACATGCTTTTGATGACCTTGATTCGTTGTTTGGTGATTATTTCCATTTCCCTGAGGGTATGTTTGAACATCATCCTTTTGCTTTTGGTCCATTCAGTGAGTTTATGGACAGCCTGGACCTGGATTTTTACCTCGATTCTTCAATCTTCTATGGATCTCAAAGATTCAAACACTTTAAAAATTTTCCTGATTCCGCCTGTATGGATCCATTTTCTCCTTATTCCCTGTTCCCTGACGCATACATGCCATTTGATGACCCACATGAATTTTTCGAAAGACATCGTGAGCGGATGGAAAGGTTCCAGGAGGAATTCACTTTCCCTTTTGATTCAATCCATCATTTCCATCCAGAATGGCAGCAACTGCCACGGCAGCAAAAAAAACCTGCCAGATGGATTGAAATTTAAAATTTTTTGTCATATTCGCATTGCTTCAGCAAGTTCAATTCAAATTGCTGGCATTCATAAATAATTGACAAATTCCTAATTTGTATGGATATCAGAATTGAGAACCTTACTAAAAAGTTCGGCGGACAGCGGGCTGTCGACAGTATCTCTTTTGAGGTTAAAACCGGTGAGATCCTGGGATTTCTGGGACCCAACGGGGCCGGTAAAACAACCACCATGCGGATGATCACTAGTTTCATCACTCCTTCAGAAGGCAATATCGAAGTGGGTGGTATGAGCATGGACCATTCATCTGAGGATATTAAGAAACATATTGGTTACCTGCCCGAAAATAATCCCCTGTACCATGACATGCCCGTTATCGATTACCTGGAATTTGTAGCAGGATTGCAGGGCATTCCCAAACAGGACATCCCCATGAGAATGGTGGAAATGATCAGGATCACGGGACTCAATGCCGAAAAACACAAGAAGATCGGGGAGCTTTCCAAGGGATTTAGACAACGCGTGGGACTTGCACAGGCGATGATCCAGGATCCCCAGATCCTGATACTCGATGAGCCGACATCCGGGCTTGATCCCAACCAGATTGTTGAGATCCGGAAATTGATCCGGGAATTGGGACGGGAGAAGACTGTTATTCTCAGCACGCATATTCTGCCGGAAGTTGAAGCCACATGCGACCGCATCCTGATCATCAACAGGGGCAAGATCGTGGCGGACGGATCTGCCAGTAGCCTTAGAAAACAGGCCAGTGGACAGGAAATCCTGAAAACCAGGATAGAAGAAGGTGATCCCAATGCCATCTTTGAGGCCCTGCAGGGTCTGCCTTCCGTCTCCATGGTAGATTTTGCCGACAGGCAGCAAAACAGGTTCAATATTCAGAGCAAGGCAGGGAGCAATTCAGCCAAAGAGGTCTTTCAGCTATGTGTTAAGAATAAATGGATCCTGACAGAATTGATCCCTGCCGAGACCAAGCTCGAAGATATTTTCAGGGAATTAACCACCAATTAATCACCGTTTAAACACAAGATATTTATGAACACCATCTGGATACTTACCAAAAGGGAATTCCGCTCTTTTTTCGAGTCCCTGATCGCCTACATTCTGCTGGTATTGTTCCTGGGGATCAGCGGATTTTTTACATGGCTTTTCGGTTCTGATATATTTTTCGTGGGACAGGCAAGCCTCAGGGCATTTTTTATGATTGCTTACTGGACGCTGTTCTTTTTTATTCCTGCGTTGACCATGCGTCTGCTGGCCGAGGAGTTCCGGTCAGGGACAATCGAACTGCTCCTGACCAGGGCCATTACAGACAGGGCTGTTGTTGTCGGGAAATTCCTGTCAACCCTGTTGCTGATCCTGGTTGCCCTGGTTTTTACCCTTCCTTATGTAATTACCATCGGGAGCATCGGGAACCTGGATGTGGGGGCGGTTATTTGTGGTTACCTGGGACTGACCCTCATGTCAGCAGCTTATATAAGTATTGGATTGTGGGCGAGCAGTATTACCCGTAATCAGATCGTGGCCTACCTCACGACTCTGTTTATCGGCATTTTCTTCCACCTGCTTTTTGATATGCTTGCTTCCAGTTTTACAGGGTTCTTCGGACAGCTTTTCAATGCTCTTAGCATGCGGGTTCATTTTGACAGCATTTCACGGGGCGTGGTTGATACCGGTGATCTGATCTTTTTTCTCTCGCTGATTGTACTGGGACTTTTCCTCTCCGAGGTATCCCTTTCAAAAAGAAGTTTGTCTAACTAATAATACCACGATCAATATGAAAGCGGATAAATTTACGATAAGCATTGTACTGTTTGTGGCCATCCTGGTGGTGATCAACCTCCTTTCGGAGCAATTCTATCTCCGGCTGGATTTTACCGAAGACAAACAATACACACTGAGCAGGGCCACCAAGGATATCCTGCAGGACCTTACCGAACCCGTTACTGTGAAGGCCTATTTCAGCAAAGATGTTCCGGCCCAGCTGATCAAGACAAAAAATGATTTCAGGGAAATGCTGGTGGAATACGGGAAACTCTCCGGCCAGATGCTGGTTTATGAGTTTACCAGTCCCAATGAGGATGAGGAACTGGAACAGGAAGCCATGCAGAACGGGATCCAGCCGGTAATGATAAACGTCAGGGAAAAGGACCAGATGAAACAGCAACGGGCTTACCTGGGTGCTGTTTTGAACCTGGGAGAAAGGAAGGAAGTCATCCCTGTGGTTGAACCCGGACTGGCCATGGAGTATGCCCTTTCAACAGCCATCAAAAAACTGGCCATCGTTGATAAACCTGTTGTCGGACTCCTTCAGGGCAATGGAGAGGCAGGCATGAATGAACTGGTCCAGGCAAACCAGGAATTAAGCATTTTATACCGGATGGAGAATGTGAGCATCACAGATTCTACATTAATTCCGGCCTATATTAACACCCTTGCCATCATACGTCCCACGGATTCCATTCCACCCATTGTTTTTATGCAACTCGACCATTTTCTGTCCCGTGGAGGACGGTTGTTCATTGCCATGAACAGGGTCAGCGGTGACCTGCAGGGAGGGTATGGGAGTCCCCTTTATACCGGCCTGGAATCCTGGTTGCGGGAGAAAGGCCTGCTCATCAATGAAAATTTCTTGGTGGATGCCAATTGTGTCAGTGCCACCATGCAACAGCAGGTCGGAAATGCAATCCAGATATCAAGTGTAGCCATACCGTATATTCCCATCATCAACAAGTTTGCAGATCATGAGGTTACATCCGGACTTGAGGCAGTGGTGCTGCAATTTGCCAGTACCATGGATTTCATGGGAGATTCATCTATCTCCTATACGCCACTGGTTTTCAGTTCAGAGAGATCCGGAACACAACCTGCACCCCAGTATTTCAATTACCAGCGACAGTGGTCACAGATGGACTTCCCCCTGCAGAATCAGGTACTTGGAGCCGTCCTGGAAGGAAACCTTGGTGGGAATACATACAGTAAAATGATCGTTATTGCAGATGGTGATTTCCCCATTAATGCAGGTAGACAACAACAGGTGCAACCAGATAATATCAGCCTGATGGTCAACAGTATTGACTGGTTGAGTGATGATACAGGATTGATAAGCCTCCGTACCAAAGGGGTTAGTTCAAGGCCCATTAAACAGATGGAAGACAGCACCAGGGGATTGCTTAAATGGCTTAATTTTCTGTTGCCCATCATCCTGGTATTGATCTATGGATTTATCCGGTACCAGTACCGCAGGAATCAACGGGTCGCACGCATGGAAGTTGATTATTCTTAACATTAATGGTACAAAAATATGAGTGGGAAATTCAATAACCGGACTTTATTGATCGTTTTTCTCGGCCTTGCAGGAATACTGGTTCTAACCAGGGTATTTACTGCAAAAAAAGCCGAACGGACGTTGGATTCCGACCTTGTCAAGATTGACACGGGCAGGATTTCAAGCATTTACATTTACCCGCAGGCAGAGCAGGGTGCAGAACTTGTATTCAGCCGAAACGGTAGTGCCTGGATTGTTTTTAAAGACGAATTGTCGGCTCCTGCGGACAAATACAGCATAGGCCATGCCCTGGATGAATTGCTGAACCTGAAAGCCGACCGCCTGGTGGCTCGTTCAGAAGAGAAATGGCCTGAATTTCATGTAAATGATTCACTGGGAACAAGGGTGCTTGTAAAAGAGGGTAAAAAGACCACCCTTGATATGATCATCGGAAGATTTAATTACCAGCCACCTCCAGGTGAATATTCTGGATATGGCCAGCAATACGGCACCGGGATCACCTATGTAAGGAACAGTGATGAAGATGAAGTTTATGCGGTAGAAGGATTCCTGGCTATGAGTTTCAACCAGGGATTTAATAATTGGAGAGACCAGGCCATTTGCAGGCTTACGAGGGACCAGATCACCAAGGTCGTCTTTGAATATCCTGCTGACAGTGGTTTTGTAGCCCAGAAGCTGGATGTGAACTGGACCATCAACGGGATCATGGCAGATTCAAACAGCATGGCCCAATATCTGAATGGTTTGTCCCGCAAAAGCCATGGTGATTTTGCCGATGGTTTTTCTCCTTTATCCAATCCGCTTTACCAGGTTACCTTCGAAGGCATGAATATGGATCCCTTGTTGATACGTGTATACTCTCAGGTTGGTGGTGAACTGATCCTGCACAGCACGATCAATCCCGAATCCTATTTCAGGATTACCAGGGATGGATTGTTCAAGGATATATTTAAAAGTTCCTCCGGGCTTATTTCAGGTAACGGTTCAATATAGAATGAAGCAGATGAATATCGTCCTCTCCGAGTGAGGCGAGCCGTTCAAGTACCCGGTTATATAATGCCGGATTCCTGTCAATGTCCAGGTCTTTCAATACTTTCTTTGATTTATCCATCATGGCCCTGAAACCTTCCTTATCCAATGAGTGAGAGGTAGGTTCAGTTTCGGTCCTTTCGAATGATGCCATGATATAGGCATAGATCATTACCGATTGCCCAAGGTTCAAAGAAGGGTAAGACAGCTTCATTGGAATGCTAGAAACCAGGTCACACATCCGGATCTCATTATTGGTCAGTCCGGATTCTTCGCGGCCGAACACCAGTCCGACTTTATTCATAGTATTCCCTTTGGCCCGGATCACGCCCGGAATTTCTGATGCGCTGAAATATTCCACCCTGACATCCCTGGTTTTAGCCGTGGTGGCCACGTTCATATCCAGATCAGCAATGGCATCTTTTAGTCCCGCGAACACCTGAGCACTCTCCAGGATTTCTTCCGAGGCATGCGCCAGCATCCTGGCTTCCTGTCCCAGGTAATCACAGGGAGCCACCAGCCTTAACCGGTTATAACCCATGGTTTTAATGGCCCTTGCCGCGGCGCCGATATTCCCAGGTACAGCAGGCTTTACGAGAATGAAATACAGGTCCATGCTTCCCTAAATATAAGCAAGTTGTTTATCTTTATAAGCCTAAATCCACCCGAAATGGTAAATCGCGATCATCAAAACCCTGAATCATGAATTACCGGGAATCAGACCTGATCCTTAGACTGGACAACAAAATACCCTCTTATGATGTAAGCCTGAACGGACAGACCAAGTTTTACACCCTTTGCAATATCCTGCTCGACAGTGCTGCTGTCCATGCAAATAAATTCCGCTTCGGCTATCATGACATGCGAAAAGAAAATGTATACTGGGTATTGTCCCGTTTTCATATCATCATGCATGAGTATCCCAGCATGGATGACCGGATCAAAGTGGAGACCTGGCCAAAAGGGGTCAACAAACTCTTTTTCATGCGTGATTACCGGATTCTTTCAGCAGATGACAAGTTACTCACGACCGCCACTACTGCATGGCTGATCCTGGACGGTAATACCGGCAGACCAAAGAAAATGCCCGAAAACAACAGCCTTCATAGTTTTCATGTAGATGATTTACATGCCATTGAACCTGTACCTGATAAACTTCCGAAGATCACGGAACCTGACTGGCAGAGGCCTGTATTTGCCCGGTATTCAGATCTGGATATTAACAAACATGTAAATGCAGTGAAGTATATCGAGTGGGTGCAGGACTGCTATCCGCAGGAAATCTATGAAAAGCAGAATGTGAAAGAGTTCCAGATCAATTATCAGTCTGAGACAAGATATGGAGAGGAGGTACAGATCAGGATAAGGAATGCATCCCGAACGGATCCGTTTGAATATCTGGAAGGGATCAGGGCCAATGATGAAAATGCTGCATTCAGGGCAAGGGTCCAATTCGGGGCTTTATAGACCAGGTTAACTGCCATAGGTCTATTGAAAACAAATAAGCTGGTTGAAAACCAGTTTTGACATATGCTGAAAATTCCCCTAAATTAACCGATATGAAAACCATTCTTCTATCCTCTTTGATTTCAGCTTTTACAATTATGGTCTGTCCCGGTAATATTGAGCCCGATCTTGTACTGATACCGGGTGGAGAGTATACCATGGGGGTCAAGCCAAGCCCAAGAAATAATTACGTTGACAATGCCGCCCACAAGGTACATGTCGATTCCTTTTATATTGATAAATATGAGGTTACAAATGCCCAGTATCTTGAATTTTGCGAGTCCACCGGCAATCTGTTACCGGAATTCTGGGGCATGGATGTGTTCTGCAGCGGACCGGATTTCCCTGATCATCCTGTGG
>JAZGGT010000019.1:0-5003 GCA_036480555.1 Bacteroidales bacterium
GGTATCAGGATTGACTGCGAAATCGGATGAAAGATCTATCCTGCAAGCTCTTTCTCCGGAGATTAATGGTATAAAGAATCCAGTTTTTTTCTTTCATTTCTTTCCGGGATATAATATCCAGGGTTTCTGAATCAAAGCTTTTCTTCTCTCTGCCTCGGAATTTTACAGTCAGGTCGCTCCTGCCTTTTTCTGTAGGAAATTTATTGGTTTCACGAAAATCCAGTTCAATCATGTCTCCATTAATGTTGACACCTGTGCTGACATGATGAAGGAGTTGTTTTTGAAAATACAATGAATCTTTTGCCAGCATGGTATCAAACCTGTCATTATAAGGTTTCAGGAACTCTATCCATCCCATGACTATTTCGGAATTTCGCTCAGGATCCTGGTGGAGGATATTCGGCCAGTGCATCCCGCAGGTGGGTCCATTAAATTCACCTTCGGGAAGTCTGCCTATCACATTCCACTTCAATAGGTCATTTCCCCTGTCGACAGTCAGGACACCTGCATCCAGTCCAAATACACCATTTGTCACATTATCAGCATTTTGCATCTTGTAAAACGGTGTATTGATATAGGATATGCCTCTTTTATTCAACAGCTCTGCCAAACTCTGGGTATGTTCTCCCGTAAGTCCAAAGCCATGATTGAAAGCCGTGGGAACGAAGGAAGAAGGGAGGCTGCCCAGTTTGTTCTGCACCACGATCTTCTCGAAGTAATCAAGGTGTTTATTAACGTGGTTCACCGGCCGCATAGTTCCATTTTCGGTTGACCATTCTGCCCTGGCAAGTTTTCCGCTTGACCAGTATTCATGTCCTAAGCCATGTACCGTAAACTCGAAATGATCATGGTTGTTCTGGATAAGATCTGCCGCTTCATCGAGCCAGGGACCAACCCAATTGCTGTTGTCCCATTTTTTTCCCATCCAGGTACTTTCAGGAAGTTCACGCAGAATGTTTTCCCTGTCCCATTCACACAATACCATGGCAGCCTGTGGACGTATGCCAAGTGTGCGTCCCAGCTTGACGATGGCTTCATAATCAGCAATCGTATGATTGCGATCTATACCTGTACGGAAAGGTTCCTGTTGCTGGCTTCCATCCCTCCCGGACCACCAGCCCACATCGTCAATAACTACCTGGATGGGCACGGGGATGGAAGCATTGTCATTGGTCCGTGATGACATTCCCGTAATATTCATAGCTGAAAGTTTTTTTCCGGCAGCACCCAGTCCTATAGCAGCTGCAAATCCTGTTATGTCTCATAATATCACTCCTGCAACGCTTTCAGCAAGGAAGATGTGACCCAGAGAAGTGGAGCCTGACCGTGTGGGTCACCTGTCAGCCGGGGACGGTTAAGATACCATTCACGATCCCCGTAACTGGTGCCTGCACAAACCTCATTGATTCTCCATTCCGCATCAATGAATTCCGATAAACCCTGCCATCCCTTTACTACAGTATTGGTATACTTTTTGGATGGCAAAATCCCGTTTCTGATCCCTTCGGTCATGGAAAAAAGGAACATACTCGTGCAGGAGGACTCGGGCCAGGTATCCAGGTCATCGATCAGCTGATACCACATACCATCCAGACCCTGATATTTTAGCAGTGCTTCCATCATCTGGTTGTAATAGGATAATACCTGGTCACGTTTGGGATGATCGGCCGGCATCACACTTAATAGTTCAGCAAAAGCGGCTGCGGACCATCCGTTGCCCCGGCCCCAGAAATGCGGAGCCTCTTCAACATTATGATAAAAAAGCCCCTCATCCTGCATGAATTTTTCAGCATAAAACAATACTTGCTGGACAGCTCTTTCAAGATATTTTTCATTACCGGTGCAGGAATATGCAAGTGACTGCATAGTGGTGGCACCGTATATATCATCCACATACATCCGTGATGTATAGGAGGGCATCCCGTTCTCATCCGGGTCCTTGAATTGCTCTTCAGCCATCTCAATTCCCCTTTCCAGGTACTGTGGATTTTCTGTTTGCATGTACAGCTCCAAAGGAACAAATCCAAACCACTGATGGGGCGGATAGTCGGTTGCGTTGTCCCTGTGTGGACTGACATCTTCATGCAACTCTGGCCTAAAAACCCTTTCAATTACTTTTCTGAGTGAATCGTTCCCGGTAACAGCTGCAATTTTCAGGATTCCATAGGCTGCGCACATATTTTGGTAACTCATGCCGTCGAGGTTATTATCCAGGGACCATTTAGCTGAATTGATGGCTACCTTTTTGAGTCGGACCAGGCTTAATTCATTGGTTTTGAAGTTTTTATCCCTTGTATTCAATGAACAATGAGATGTAAGGAACAGCATTCCCGGGATTACCAGGAGCACAAACGAATGACGGACTTTTTTCATAATGAGGATATTATTAGCAAGAAAGGACTAAAAGCCAGGATAAGTGCTGTAATTATCTTCAATAAAGATACTGCTAAAATTATGTCCATGTATCATCTCAAACTGATGAACCGGCCTGGGGATGATGGCGGAGATACCAGATCCTGTTTCAGTAGTCACTATCACTTTTAATGTCATTTGTATTTTTGAAAATCACAGCCGCCCCCATCCCTGAAGGTTGTTTCAGGTTGAGATCTGAAAGAACAAGACCCTTTACATCATCAAATAGCAGGGCCGGCCGGTAATCGTCTTTTTCATAATCAAGCCTGACATTATAGAGGGATATATTCCTTACATGACGAGAATAAATACCATAGGCTGGCAACTTACCGAACATCCCATATTCAGGGTAGTCCGACACATTCTCCGGAACCTCATTAATTACAGGTTTTTCTGCACCTTCACCTGCAAATGAAATATGAATATCCCTCAGTGTGATATTCTGTACTTCGAAACCCGGAATTCCTGTAATGGAACAACCGACAGTATCTGCACCCGTACATATAAAATTACTGATGCTGATGTTCTTCATCATACCCATACCTGGTTTATCAAGTTTCTGATTTTCTTCGAAATAATATTTTTTCCCACCCCCGGACCCAAGGGCCAGATGATGACGTGCCCTGTTGCCAAGGCGGATGAAGATAGCTGCCCCTGCTCCATTGGCGCTTATGTTATTTATCTGTATCCTGTCTGCCGTCCCCCCATCTACCATTTCCAGTGCAATGGCAGCCAGGCGGGTATCGTAAATCACACAATTATTGATCAGGATGTCCTTAAAACCGCCTACAGATTCGGTTCCCAGCTTGATGGCATTGCACCGGCTGCGCAGTACACAATTGCTGATGCATATCTGTTCGCAATCTTTCGGGGCAGTTGCCTTCAGGACAATGGCATCATCCCCGCTGTCAATATCGCAATTGCTTATTCTCACCCGTCTGCAGCAATCAATATCAATGCCGTCATTATTGTGGTTGACCAGGCTTCTTACGCTTATGCCATCGATATGCAGATCCTCACAGGCCAGGTAATGCTGCACCCACATGGCTGAATTAATGAGGCTGATGCCTGAGATCCTTACATCCCGGCATTCTACCATCCTGATGATATAGGGCCGTTTTTTATAATTTTCCCGTCCCGGGAGATCAAATACATCTTCCTCACCCTGTCCGTCAATGGTTCCTCTTCCGTAAATGCTGATATTCTCTGCTTTCTCTGCATAAATCAAGCTTTTGTCCACATAATTAACATCTGTATAAGAACGGAAACCAGGGTAGATCTCCGGATAATCTTTAAGATCAGTGCTTCCAAGAATAAATGCTCCTGCTTCAAGGTACAGGCTTACATGACTTTTCAGGATGATGGTCCCGGTTCTAAATCTTCCGGCCGGCACATACACTGTCCCACCACCCTGCTCAAAGCATTGATCTATAGCAGACTGTATGGCTATGGTATTCAGGAAATCACCATCTCCGTTTGCACCATGGTCCATGATGCTGGCTGACCCTGCAAACGATGGCAGTAAAAAAACAATCAGGGCGGTAATCAGGGCTGGAATTTTTTTCATGGTTTAAGCTATATTTAATCACTGATTATGATCATCTGGTTGCGTTTAACTCCTTTACGTGTATAGACTTTTCCACCCGTGGGCATGGTCATCAGGATGTCGACTGTTTTGTCATCCGGGACACCAAAATAGGCGATGGCTTCAGAACCGGAACTGTATCCATTGGAGATGGATATGATCCGGGTTCCCAGAAATCCTTCTTTTTTCCCAAGCATACCGGCTTTATAAATCTCAATCCTTGCTCCTACCCCGTTCCGGTTGGGTGTGTTATTCAATTCAGGCTTAACGGCAATGTAATTCTTTGCCGATTTGGATACATTCCTGAGCAAGGGTGATGCAAAGGCCGGTTCCCAGTCGGGACCAATAAAATCAAGCCTTCCATCCCTGTCATAGTCTCCCAGCGGACCTGCTGCCCAGTAGCCTATTCCGCCAATAACGCCTGATCCCACAGGTTCCCCGAAGCTGGGAATACCATCGACTATTCCCATGTTCCGGTAGATGAATTCATCACATACGGTAGTCATTATATCTATCCTTCCGTCATTATCAATATCCTGCAATTCGACATGAGGGGACCTGGATTTCGACAACCCGATCCCGGCTTCAACGGTAATATCCCTTAGGATTGGATCACCGTTTTCATCGTTCCCTTCGTTCAGGATAATATAGATATGATGGTTACTGGTGTCCAAATGAGTGATATGGTCTCCTATCACAAAATCCATATCCCCGTCATTGTCAAGGTCGCCAAGATCCGCCCCACAGGTCCAGTCAGGATTCACCGTTGCCGGTTTCCGGGTGGCCGGATCCACCAGGTCGTACTGTTTTTCATGAAAGGTGCCATCCTGGTTATTGATGAACATGCGGCAGCTGTGTGCAAAAAACACATC
Source organism: Bacteroidales bacterium (assembly GCA_036480555.1). Lineage (GTDB taxonomy): Bacteria > Bacteroidota > Bacteroidia > Bacteroidales > SM23-62 > SM23-62. Next base: position 4,870 of record JAZGGT010000019.1, read on the forward strand.
TGGCCAGCTGTCCCCGTTAATATCGGTGGCAAAGCCTCCCAGTCCCCAGAACCCTTCCCTGAATCCATGAGGGAACCCGGCTTCGGCCGTAACATCCTTAAATTTCAGATCACCCATATTCTTCATCAGCCGAG
>JAZGGT010000020.1:0-4885 GCA_036480555.1 Bacteroidales bacterium
CGGTTTTGGCATTGGCATCGAGTTCTATGAACAGGCTGTGGTTCCCCTGTTTGCAGACATGTCTTACCATTTTGACAGGAATGTACTGTCACCTTTTATCAGGGGCAGCATTGGCTATTCCATACCCGTTGAGGATCCCCCTGAGATCTGGGGTGTAAGTACGAATAATAACGGGGGTTATATGTATGCAGTGGGACTGGGTACCTTTATTCGCCTGAACGGGCATAATTCTCTTTCTATATCCCTGGTATACCGTTTTCAGAGCCTGAGGTCAGTGATTACCCAGGATTGGACTGATGAAGTATTGAACCTGAATAAGCAATATAACCGCATTGCTTTCCGGATCGGGTTTGTATTTGAATAAGCAGGACTTTCGCTTCAGGATAAGAGGCTTTGTTATTGACCGGAAATCATTTATTTTTACAAGAAGACTTAAGGATGATGCCAGGACAATCCATCAACAGGAGAACAGGCCTTATAACTATTATTATAGTCATGTTGTTTTCATTCAACAGCTGTGTTGAAGATGACAGCAACCTGCCTTCCACTGCTGGCTGGTCGAGCCTGGATCCTGCATCCATTCCGCTGAGACATAGAATGATCCAGGCAAACAGGGGAAACCTGGTAAAAAATCCTTCCTTTGAACATGGAAGGATCATCAATATAGACAGCAACACGGTTTCCAATAATATAACCGGCTGGACATGGATTGGAAGCAATGTTGACTGGGTGGCAGAAGTCCATTCGGGTGTATATGCAGTTAAAATTCAAAGAGAAAGTGCTGACGAGACCATGGGCCAGGGGGAAGGTGTCATCAGTGATTTCATCCGGATCATCCCGGGTAACTATGAGTTTACGTTCTGGATACGGCTTCAGGATATTCATTCTTACCAGGAAAGACGTGGGACCCGCATCGATGATGCCATTGATATCCGCGTAATTTTTTATGATAAAAACAGGCTGCTGATCAGTGGAAACACTTTTAATTCCCAGAGAAATGCCAATATTGACCAATCTTTCAAGGCCTTGCCATTCGCAGGTTTCTGGAACATCGACAATATGGACTGGTCACATGTCAGGGGACGGACCACTAATGACTACCTCACCGACGGGGATGTCCCTGATGAGGCAAAATTTGTCAAGATCTTTTTCGGCTTAAAAGGTACCGGAACCATGTGGATCGATGATGTGGATTTCAGGTATTCCAAGCGTAACTTCACTTCACTAGAAAAGTCTGAACGCTTTTTTGATACGACATTTTCTGCAGTCGACATGCTGGTTCCCGCTCCCAAGGAGGCCGTCGGACTGGATCCCTTGATTTATCATTATCCTGGGACTGACAGCCTGCCTTATCCTGTTATCGTTATACCACAGCACGCATCCCCCCAGACCTCTGCTGCAGCGCGGTTGCTCAAGGCCAGGCTGGATATGCTTTTTGAAAGGGTTTATGGTGTAGAATATAAATCAAAGGTTGTTATTACATCCGGGATTCCGGACCAGGTCGTTGAGGACGGGGGACTGGTCTTCAATATCGGGAAGAATCAACTTTCAGGAAGGCAGGTATCTGGACATGTACAGGGTTACCATATCCAGCCGGACTCCTTATTTCCTAACCTTGTTCACCTGATCGGTTCAGATGCTGAAGGCAATTTCTATGCTGCCGTCACGGTGGCACAATTACTGGATGAGAGCCGGTATGTCTATTATCAATCCAGGATCATGGATTATCCCGATATCCCGCAGCGGTCATTCCTGATCTCGGCGGTTTCTGCTTCATCAGATGAGAAGGCCTATGGAGATAACCTGGCTGATATGCTGATGCTGAAAATGAACCGTGGGTACCTGGATTATTACCGCTCCAGGAATATGTGGGAACGGACCGGGACAGCTTACCTCCGGGGCTTAAACGAAATCGGCAGGGAAGCCGGCAAACATGGCATGATACAGCTGGCCCATATGGTTAATCCATATGCCTTCCTGCCTGCATCAGCCAGGCTTGATTCAATTGATCCGGGCTTACAGAACAGGTGGATGCACAGCAGTTCCTCCAGTTTATCCAAGCTCCGGACGCGGTTTATCGTGGGACTTGAGGCAGGGGCAACAACGCTGGTACTTTGTACAAATGATCACCTTCCCTACAAAGGGGGGCACTCCCTTAACTTTAGCCTGTATGCGGAAAGGGACCGAAAGAAATATATAAACCTGCAGCAGGCACATATTGAACTGATACAATTATTGACTGGATCAACGGGGATTGGAAGGCCTTCGAATTTTGAATTTATCCCTCCCTGGTATGCCAATGAGCTGGTTGACCAGAGCAGGGGACAGGGAGAGCAGTATCTAAGGGATCTGGCAGATAATATACCGGATCAGGTCAGCATCCTCTGGTCGGGTCCGTCAAAGCAGAGTTATTCAGTCGATGAAGCTGATTTTCATCGGTACAGAGCACTCACGGACAGGGAGCTGGTAATATGGGATAACAGCCTTAACACATTGCCTGATATTTTAAGTGATACCAGCCTGAGTATGAGCCTTTCACTGAAACTACGCACATTGAATGTATTCGAGCCTTACCAGGTAAAATTTACCGGTTCTTCACTTCCGGGGAGCCAGGCTGGAAAGATCATAATTAACAGTCCCCTTGATTCAGAACTGATGAAAATAAGGATTGCAACGGCAGCTGATTATATGTGGAATACCCTGACATATGATCCTGACCTTTCCCTGTGGAAAGTACTTGTATCCTGTTACGGACGTGAGGCAGCGATGAACCTGTACCAGTTCAATGAATCCTATATGACCCTTTTGGGATCCCTGACCGCATTAAAGAATGGCACTGGAAACCAGCGTCATGCCAGGCAGATAAATGACGAGCTTGAAGTCATGCAGGAAACCCTGGCAATTCTGGATGGACTGATACCCCATAACCCCAGGTTACTGAACGAGCTAAAGAGCCTGAAACTGGAGCTGGAACATACCTTTGAAGAAGAGATGGAAGCGATATCCACACAGGTCATAGCTGATTTGGACAGTATTTAATTATCCCGTAATTATTACTAATTTTGAACCCGTAAACAGACTTTGCAGGATGGATAAGGAAAAGGATTATTTTCAGGAAGATGGTGATTTACAGGAGATTCTCGGCCGATTCGAGAATATGATAAACCAGGTGGAAGCTTATTTTTTTGATGTACATGAATTTGAAAGCATCATTGATCATTACCTGGATACAAACCATTTCACAAAAGCCATAGATGCGGTCAGGTACGGGATCAACCAGCATCCCGGATCGACTACCCTGCTAATAAAAGAGGCCCAGGTCTATGCAGAAAAGGGAGAATCAGCGAAAGCCCTTAAGATGATCAACTCACTCGAAAAGATCGAAGAATCCAATAATGAGGTTTACATGCTGAAAGGCATGATCCTGAATCAGCTCGGAAAGGTGAATGAGGCAGAAGTGGCATTCGAAAAGGCGCTTGATCTGAGCTATGAAAACCTGGAGGATATCCTGTACGATATTGCCCTCTCATTTGAGTATATAAACCAGTATAAGATCGCTTTGGGCTACCTTGAAAAAGCCTATAAAAGAAACCCGGAAAGACTGATAATCCTGTACGATCTTGCTTATTGTCATGACAGGCTGCACGATTTTGACAGGAGTATCAAATACTATGAGATATACCTGGACCGTGAGCCCTTCTCGGAGAATGTGTGGTATAACCTGGGACTCCTTTACTTTAAGAAGGAAAACTTCAACAAGGCAGTCGAGTGTTATGACTTTGCCATTGCGATCAATGACCAGTACTCCTCCGCTATCTTTAACAAAGCTAACTCACAGGCCAACCTCGGAGAATACGAAGCAGCTTCTCAAACCTATAAAGAATGCATCCTGCTGGAACCGGAGAATGTGCTGGCACATTGTTACCTTGGTGAATCCCTGGAAAAACTTGAAAACTACCAGGAGGCTATACAATGGTACCAGAAATCCACCGAGATTGATCCTTCTTATTCAGAAGGCTGGTACGGCATTGCCGTGTGTTACCTCTTCCTGAAATTGTATAATGATGCATTGTTCTATATTAGCAAGGCCATCTCCAAGGATGAAGAAAATCCGGATTTCTGGTTTACCCTCGGTAATGTCCATGCACATCTGGGATCTCATACTGATGCTATCAAAGCATATTCAAAGACCATAGAACTTGACCCGTATGATGATGAAGCCTGGCTGAACCTGGCTCATCTGAATTTCATGCAGGGGGAGACCGGAAAGGCCATCACTGTGCTGAAAGATTCCTATAGTTATACTTTCGATATTCCCATCATAAATTTTCACCTGGCCGGGTACCATTATATCATCGATAAATCTGACCAGGCCCTCAAGTTTTTTGAAAAAGGGTTGAAACTGGATTATACCGAGTACAGAACCGCCGGGAAGATCAGTCCCGAGTTAATGGAAGACCCCCTCTATAGTGACCTGATGGAAAAGTATATCCCGTCCCGGAAATCCGGAAAGCGAAACTAGCATCAAAGCATACAGCATGAACCAGGAATTACCTCATATCCCCGAAAGGACTCTGCAGCCAAGGGAATCAGGACTTACAATGATGATGGACAAAGGATTGAGCATCAGGGAAGCTGAGAACTTTATCAGCTCCAGTGCAGCATATACCGATCTCGTCAAATTTGGCTTTGGAACCGCATTGATCAGCATGGGACTGGAAGAAAAGATAAGCCTTTATAAATCAGCTGCCTTAAAACCATATTTCGGAGGTACATTATTTGAACTGTTCGTGGTCCGGAACAGGTTCGATGATTTCCGCAAAATGCTTGACAGGTACCAGGTCGAGTTTGCCGAGGTATCCGATGGGTCCATGGCCATCCCGCA
>JAZGGT010000021.1:0-3840 GCA_036480555.1 Bacteroidales bacterium
ATTGCGGTCAAACCCGACGTTCAGGATATTTTCAGTGGTCTTTATCCAGCCTACATAAAATTCATCATCAAGGACCAGGATGGTATCATTTATCTCATACGTAACTAATTTATTAAGTTCTTCCTCATATTGCGGTTGTACCGGATTGGAAGTATAGAGGAGTTCACCCGGGCTACCAAGGGATTTGTCATGTGCCCACACCCCGATACGGAAATAATCCTGTGTTGCATCATCCTTTGTCCGGTTAAAAAACATCTTTACCCCGCGGAGGGTATCTTTTCTGAAAGTATTGAACTGATAGGCTACTGTAGCATTGGCGGTACCTGCACCCCGCAGTCCGTATCCATTTTCGGCACTGCCATCATCATAGGCGTAGTAGTTAAAAAATTCCTGGTACCTTCTTACTGTATCATTCCATTTATAATCCAGATCCTCCGTGACAAGGTAAGACATCACCTCAAAAACAGTGGAATCAGCATCATAAAAAATAAATGGATAGTTATAGGGGAAGTTAAATACATTCAAAACTCCTGGCTGCACATTGACGGCACCTCCATTGACAGAATCCGTTTCCAGATAGGCAAGGTCTGTGATCTTGAGGATCCTGGTAACATTTCTAACTGTTGTATCATTGTTCCGGTAAGTGATTTCAAGCGCGGGCTTTAATTCTGTAAGATAAGCCCTGGGGAAATGCTGCCATGGGATGGCTTCATAATTTTTTAAAATAGACGGCATCGGCGAGATCATTGATACGTCATTGATGGCTGTAATATTTGATGATCTCGCGGTATCCAGATAAACATAATCAATATGCCAGTGGTCCACATTACCGCTTTTGTCTGTTTGAAATAGGGTTTTGGGAAGGCTAGCATAGTTCATAAAACGGAACTGGAATCCCTTTTTCAGGAATCGCTCCTCATTAACCTGGATAAAAACCTGTTGAAAAGTATCATTTGCAGAACCTGTTTGACGCCAGACCCTTTCCCACCGGTTACTATCCGGTGCAAAGAATTCAATGGTAAGGGAATCCCATTCTTCCGGATAATCCCCCAGTCCCATTGGTTCATAAAAGAAACTCAAATATATATCTATCCGGCCCGGGTAATCAAGGTTGATGGGGGCCGAGGTCAGGAAATCCGATTCAAAAGGTACAGTGCCAGTACCATTCAGGTAGCCTTCAGAATCAATGGCATCCATTGTGGCTACCCCAATGGATATCGGATTCAAGGTATAGGAAGTATTGATGAACGCATATTGGTCGATCCAAAAAGGGACATGGGGCAGGGGGCCGGTTCTCGCAAAATCATCAAAAAATGGCAGTTCGAGGGTATCCGGCTGGGTGTCAATCTCTGCGCTTTTTTTGACCTGTTTCGTACCATAGGCAGGAATACCCGCAGGTACCAGGACTTCCTGGGCATGGATTGGTGTGACAATTACCAGGGAGCATATAATGGGTATATAAATCTTAAAAATCTTCGTCTCTATCATCCGCAGAAGGGGTTATTTCATGTCCGGACAGGGGTAACTTTGTTGAATCTGCAGACAGCCAGATATCCACTGAGGATCCGAGGTTCATCAGGGCATCTTCATTGAATTCAGGTTTCTGCTTCCAGATAAAAGCATTGATTGAATCCTCTGCATCTTCAAAGGAGGCATCATAGATCACTGCGCCAAGATTCAAATAACGATGGGTGATCTTTTCCTTCGCCTGTTCAAAATACAATCCTACCAGATCGGGTGCAGCTGTTTTCTCATTACTCAATCCCCTGCCCAGTACCAGATCTATCTGAGATCCCTTGACAATCGAATCACCTTCTTCAATAACGTTTCCCTTATATTTTTGTTGTAGTACATTATTGACAGCAATATCAGGTATATAGGTCAGTTTACCGATGTTTAGTCCCGCTGTCTGTACAATAGCCCTTGCCTGCCTGAGACTGACGCCGACTATATTAGGCATTCTGATTATCTCGGGATTAAACGCGTTGATGGTGAGAAAAATTGTACGGTTCTCCTTTACCTTGAATTCAGGTCTCGGATTCTGGTCAATGATACTCCCACGGGTCAGGTTTGCATTATATACAGAGTCCACGATCTGGTAACGCAAGTCCTTGGCAGTAAGAATAGAATCTGCTTCAGGAATGCTTAAACCGGTGATATCCGGTACACTGAATGCCTGGCCATGCCGCGTGTAAATTCTCAGGAACAGCAAAGCAATAATGGACATAAACACTATAATGGAGATGGCAATTAGCAGGTGTTTCAGGAAAAACCTGCTGATCAAAAATTTCAGAAAATTCATATTCCTGCCGATTATTAAATGGTAAATATAAAAACAAATTGGATGGGGATAAATAAAAAATGGCTGGCCAGCGGAAGCCGGTCAGCCATATATATTTATTTCAATATTCAGATTTATACCTTGTGCCTCGGTTCGTCGGATACCGATAACTTCTTTCTTCCCTTGATCCTGCGAGCGGATAAAATATTGCGACCGTTGGCGGAACTCATCCTGGTCCGGAATCCATGCTTGTTCTTTCTTTTCCTTCTGGAAGGTTGGAATGTCCTTTTCATCAAAAGCCGGTTTTAAATTCAGACTGCAAAAGTAATGTTTTTTTCAAATATACCAAACATTAATACAAGCTGTGATACGGAAGGTACAGCAGTTTTTTACTTTCAAAAAATGCCTCTGAATAAATCTTATTCAGGGAATGAATAGTGACATTTTTAAAGGCACTGAGCTCTTCCTGCAGGTCCCCTCCTTTCAGATAATAGATCCCGTTGCCTGTTGAAGTCCCTGTAGGCGGATCGATCTTGTGTTTTACCCAGCCGGTAAACCGGTCCAGGTTTGTTACCGCCCTGCTGACAACATACCTTGCTTTTGAGGGGTAATCTTCAGCCCTTACCTGCAGACAATTGGTATTGTCTATGCTCAGGGAATGAATGATCTGGTTCAAGGCATTTACTTTTTTCCCTATGGAATCAATCAGGGTGAACTCTGAACCGGGAAAAAAAATGGCCAGCGGTATACCAGGGAATCCCCCCCCGGTACCCACATCCAGGATTGTATCACCGGTATTGAAATGTACATACCTGGCAATGGCCAGGGAATGCAGGATATGCCTTTCAGACAGATGGTCGACATCTTTCCTGGAAATCAGGTTGATCCTCCGGTTCCAGAAGATGATGGATTCCCGGAATTGCTCAAGCTGCTCTAGCTGGACAGTGCTTAACTCAGGAAAGTATTTGCGGATGATTTCCATTAAAAATAACGGCTGAGATCCGGTTACATGCTCGAACTGGTGCTCTTGAGAATATTGAAAAGAAGTTCCCTGGCCCGGAATAATTGTGCTTTTACAGTTCCAATGGGTAATTCAAGTTCCTGCGAGATCTCTTCATAGGAATATTCCTTGAAATACCTCAGTTCTACCAGGGTGCGGTACCGCGGTTTCAGTTTATTCACCACCTCCCTGAGCAGTTTGACCTTCTGGCTGTTGATCATATGTGCCTCAGGATCAGGTGTATCGGACTGAATGGTAACCGTGGTGGTTTCGGGATCATCATTTGACTGATCGAGGGAGATGGTAGCAGCCCTTTTCTTTCGGATAAAGTCAATACAATTGTTCGTGGCGATCTTGAACAGCCAGGTACTGAATGCAAAATTCGGGGTGTATTGTCCGATATTCTTAAATGCCTTGCCGAATGCTTCAATTGTCAGGTCTTCAGCATCACTGGGATTATTGACCATTTTCAGCAACATGAAATATATGGCATCCCGGTACCTGCCTAATAATTCGGCGTAGGCTTTCTGATCACCTTCCCTGGCTTTCTGGACGAGCA
>JAZGGT010000022.1:0-12287 GCA_036480555.1 Bacteroidales bacterium
TTCCGGTGGGTGGCTAGCCCTTGCCGGACAGGATTGGTTACCTGCAGGAAAACTAAGAGGTGTTTCATAACTTATTTATATTTGTTCGCCAGCCACTCCCCACCTCACGGGTTTGCACGGCGCAATCACACTTGTTATTTATCCACAATTGCGCGCAAAACCATCAATTTCCTTGGCATTTATACTGATAAAATTACTTAATAATTTAATAACGAGCAAGATACTATTCCTGGCGTGAGGTTTGCACTATAATAATAAAAGCGGGTAAATTTGTTAGATCAAAAACAGTGCAACCATGAACGATGTAGAAGCTTTAAGAAACCTTGTGCTTGCCCCCTATATCATTAAAGCAACAGCCCTGATCAGGGTACGGCGAAAAGTGGGCGGCAATCAGTTCAGGCATAGTTTTTCAACGCTGGGTATCCTGCTTGATTATAAATTTTACAGCGACAGCGTTCTGCTGAAAGCCTCCCTGCTTCACGATTTCCTTGAAGATCTGCCCGAAGCACACATGGATGAGATCAGGTGGATTGATCACGAAGGATCACGGGTAGTTGACCTTGTTTTAGAGGTAACAAAACGACAGGAGGAATCAAAATTCCAATACCTGCAAAGGATACTTAGCACAGGTTCAAGAAATGCTTTGATACTCAAATGTGCCGACCGGATTAGTAACCTGACTGATCTTCACCGTGACACCCACACTGATCAGAAGATATCCGATTACCTTGATCAAACCGAAAAGTTTGTGATCCCAATGGCAAGAAGGGTGAATGAGGATATGGTCCTCGAACTGACAGACCTGGTTGCCAAAAGAAGAGAAATTTTGAAAATGATAGGCAATGAAAATGATGGTAGAAACATCATCAAAATTTAATCACAGTGGCTGTAGTTTAATATTGCGATGATATTAGCCTGTAGAGCCCGATTCTCACGATATAATGAAGAAACAATGGGAGCCCCCCACGTGCTGAAATTTTATCGTTTGTTACGCCTATTTTTGTTATCTTAATGCTCATAAAAGATTGTCTTGTTCACCTAAATGGTGATGTGTGGTTTTTTTGTTTATCACCTTTAAAATACACATTAACAATATGTTAAGCAAGACATCTTTTTGTTTTTTATTCAAAAATCGCTCAATCTAGGTAGTAGATTATTCCCCTCCAGATTATAAACGGATTTTCTTCTTAACTGATTGGCATCTGAATATTTTACCATACCTTTATTTAAGATTCCCCACTTCTTGCATAGTTTCATTGCATAGCACCTGGCATTTTCTCTTTTCAGTTTTCAGTTTCATCATCGATGTCCCTTATGGAAATTTTCAATCATATCAAGTGATAATGAATCATTTACATTCTGGGACTTTCTGAATATTGAATTTAATATTTAGGGTAGTATATATTCAAATTAAACACAGCTAAATCAAATGCCTGGTAAATCCAGCAATCTTGGACATTTCTGGCAGGAACTGAAACGACGGAAGGTAGTACGTGTAATTATTGTGTATGGTGCGGCTGCCTTTGTGATACTTGAGTTGGTTGATATTGTTTCTCCTTCTTTAGGTCTGCCAACTTGGACTTTAAATTTTGCAATAGTCTTTTTATGCATTAGCTTAATCATTGCTATAATCCTTTCCTGGGTTTATGACACTATACCTGAAGGTATAGAAAAGACCAATGTTCATAAGATATGAATTTGGTAGCGAATAAAACCGAAAACTGACAACCGAAACTCAATATAAATGTCGTTAGCTGAATTGAAATTTTTGTTACCGCTTTTTATAATTGGAATCACCTTCATTCTTCTGGGAGTGTATGTGATCAGAAGGGAAAAATCTCCGCGGTCAAAGATGTTTATCACCCTGATGGGAATCATCTCATTTTGGTACATGGTGTATATTCTGGAATTGTGGTCAAAAAGCTTTTCCTCCATTGTTTTCTGGTATAAAATGACATATATCGGAAAGACAGGTGTCCCGGTTTTCTGGTTTATCTTTGGAGTACAATTTTATAGTAAAAAAACAGAATTCTCCAAGAGGAATATAATATTATTGCTGGTGGTATCCGTTTTTCCTGTTATTAATCAGATCCTTATCTGGACGAATCCCTATCATTCTCTGTTCTGGAAAGATATGACCCTCGAGCAAATTGGTCCTCTTACACAGATAGTACCTGTTTATGGTCTAAATTTCTGGTATCATGCTATCTATTCATATCTTTTAGTTGTAGCTGGAAGCTATTTCTTGATTAAGAAACTGTTTTCATTCGAACGCAAACTAAGGAAACAGGCGTTTGCAATAGGTGTTGGGGTTCTTTTTCCGTTGATTGGGAATATTGTATATAGCTTTGGATACAATCCACTGGTTATCCGTCTGACCCCGATATTATTTATAGTTACTGGTATAACTTTTACATGGGGAATCTTTAGGTATCATTTTTTAAATATCATCCAGATCGCAACCCGAACCATATTTGAGCATATCCGAGATGCCATATTTGTCTTAAATATTGAAGATCAGGTCATAGATGTTAATCCCTATGGTCTGGAATTAATGGATTTACAAATTGTGGGTTCTTCCATGAAAAAGATCTTTGGATCGAAAGCGGAAGAGTTTTTCAGGAAAAATATCGATCTTATTGCAATAATTAATAATCCTGATAAGGATAACAAAGAAATTAAGATTGAGCATAATGGGGAGGAATTGTACTTCGATACCCGGATTTCTCCTATTTTTAATAAAAAGCAAAATACTATAGGTAAAGTAGTGATCCTGAGGGATATAACTAATATTAAGAACACGGAGAGAAGGCTTATAAAAACGGAAAAATTAGCAGCTTTAGGAGGATTGGTTGCCGGTGTGGCCCATGAGATCAATACTCCTGTAGGAATTAGTATTACCGCTTCTTCAACATTAATGGAAGAAACAGATAAAATGGTTGGTCTATATAAAGAGGATAAAATCAACCGTGTTAATTTTAAGGAATATCTGAGTATGGCAAACCAAACAGCCAAATTGATCTTGTCCAACATGGAGCGAACAGCGACCATGATCCAGAGTTTTAAGCTGGTTTCTGTTGACCAGTCGACTGGTCAACAGAGGATATTCAATTTGAAAGAGTATACTTTTGATGTGATCCGGAGTCTCTATCCTAGATTGAAAAACCGGAAAATCAAGATCGTTCTGGATATGGATGATAAAATTGACCTGGATAGTTTTCCCGGTGCATTCTCACAAATTATTACAAACCTTGTATTAAACAGCCTGACGCATGGATTTAAAGAAAAGGAAAAGGGTAAAATTGAAATAATGGCTAAACTTGATAAGAAAGAATTAGTGTTGGAATATTCAGATTATGGGAGAGGTATCCACGAGGAACATATGGGCACAATCTTTGAACCGTTCTTCACTACTGATAAAAAAATGGGAACTGGACTGGGCTTGTATATAATCTACAATATTGTAACTCAGAAGTTGAATGGAAGTATCGAATGTACGAGTGAATTAAATAAAAGAACCACGTTTTTGATCAAAATACCTGTAAGGGATTGAAAGATAAAAGGAAAAGAATCAAAGAATAAGATAAGATGGGGTTGGTTTCGCAGAACTGGTTTTCCTTTTGAAAACTCATGCCCTCCATATCACCACAAGGTTCAGTGACCAATTATATTTCTTGGCGCTTGGCTGAAGAAGGATATCTACAGAGGAAACATCTGTTCAACTATTTGATATTCTGAATATGTTGATATACCTTTGTTTAAGATTTTCCACTTCCCACAAATTTCGACTGCCTAGCACTTAGCAGTTCCAATCCCATCTTTCATTTTTTCAATCATAGAATTACTCTGCCTCGGGGTCGGAGGGAAGTTAAGAAAACCTAAGGTTTTTTGTGGTATCATTTTTTCTTTGAAACTGGTACCATTTCTATTCCTTGTTGAAAATCGTTGGGGGGATGTTGTTCCACTTATTATTTATATGGGCTCCTTTGCGAGGTGAATTGCGCATAAGGAATTAGGAGAAGTAATTTAAAAGGCCAGCCTACAACAAAGTGTATTTAAAACGCTCTGTACATTGTGCTAAATTGTTAATTTCATGGTTACGAGGAGAAGATATGAAGGATCTTTACCCAGGTCGCATTCATATTTCACACGCTTCACATACATTGAACCATTAGGCCTAATAGAATGTTAAATCAAATTTGATTTTATTCCAATTTTAGCGGATTGTCTATCTTTGAATATAACTACAGCCATCACAGTGTATACACTGCTCATCACCACCTTCCTATATCCTTACCCCTTTCAATATGAAACATGGATTCTGGCCTTGTTGATTCTCCTTGTCATAGGCCTGCCTACTTACGGAATCTACAGGCTGATCATCTGGAAAATGAATGAAAGTGTGAAGACAGGATTTCATCACATCCTTGTGTTAGCAGGAATGATTATTATAGGACTATTCTTTGCAGATGTGACAGTTACATCAGTTACAACATATCAAGTTAACAGACAACTTGGATTCCGCTATGCAACTCCTGACACCCCGGAAGGGAACTTTTTCCATATTAATTATTTTGCTTTACTTTTATTTTTGAGTAAAAGATAGTAATGCTCAAATTCAAACAATGTATAATCAATAGATTCCTGTCATGAATGAAATGCTGAATCGCATCCTTAAGAATTGGGACATATTAGAAAACACGACCGGGTCTGTGTGGATTATAGCATTGTCTGTAGTCCTCTTAAGCCTCCTGATATATTTTATGATTTCCAGGCTCATGATAAGAACAGGGAGAAGATCTTCAGAGAATTTAATCAGAATAGCCTGGTTAAAGTTCCGTTATCCTGTACTGTTTCTCATTCTGCTGATAGATTTAATAATCCTTCAGGGTTTGTTTTCACCAGGGGAAGAGATCTCTGTATTCACCGGATATTTTATCAAACTGGCATTAATTTTCATTATCACATGGTTTTTAATCCGCTCAATCAATCTTTTCCGGGAAGTCATCCTCCGTCGATATGATATCTCTGAAAAGGATAACCTTAAAGCCAGGAAAATTTTTACGCAATTCAGAGTTTTGGAAAACATTATCATTTTTATTGTGATCCTCGTCGCCATTGCCATCGCTTTGATGACATTTGATGGCATAAGGCGCATTGGCGTAAGTTTGTTTGCATCTGCAGGTGTGGCAGGGATCATCATCGGCTTCGCTGCCCAAAAAGTAATAGCATCTGTACTGGCTGGTTTCCAGATTGCCCTGACCCAGCCGATACGGATTGATGACGTCGTAATCGTGGAAAACGAATGGGGATGGATCGAAGAGATTACCCTTACCTATGTCGTAGTAAGAATCTGGGATAAGCGACGATTGATTGTTCCTTCTACATATTTCATCGAAAAGCCATTCCAGAACTGGACCCGTGTATCTGCTGATATTCTAGGAACGGTTTTTATTTATACAGACTATACAGTACCAGTGGATGAGTTACGAAGTGAATTCACCAGGATACTTGAGGAAAGTGATCTCTGGGATGGTCAAACAAATGTCATGCAGGTTACGAATGCAACGGATCAGTCACTCGAAATCCGTGCACTAATGAGTACCGCGGATTCTCCCACTGCCTGGGACCTGCGGGTACTTGTCCGTGAAAAACTAATCAGCTTTCTCCAGCTAAAATACCCAGGAAGTTTGCCAAGGACACGAATTGAGATGACTGATAGATCAGGAAATAAGGCAGTATAAACCTGATGTCTTTTTTACAAAGGATCTGGTCTTAACTACTCTCTATCAAGTTTTACCTGGAATGCAGCAGGCCCCTTATGCCCCATTGTAACTTCGAAGCTTACTTTATTACCTTCAGTGATATCTTCGAGAACATCATTTATATGTACAAAAACAGATTCCTTCGTTTCTAAATCCCGTATAAAACCAAAACCTTTGGAATCGTTAAAAAAGGTTACAACTCCCTTTCTTATTGGGTCCATGGGTATATCCTCACTTTGAGGTACACTAACTTCAATATCTTCTAATTTGACCTCCTCTTTTTTACTTGGATCAGGAGGTGTGGATGTAATATTTCCATCCGCATCCACATACGCAATCATGTCATCAAGGCCGCCTTTTTTGTCCATTTCTTTCCTGGCCAACCTCTTTTTTTCCTTCTCTTTTCTCTTTTTCTCTTTCCGGTTTCTTATTTCCTTCTTATTGAATGATTCTTGCGATCTACCCATATCAAAATTAAAATTTTAGCGAAGGTACGGTTTTCAAATGACTATCCAATATATTGTCAACCGCATTAGGTATTACATCCCCGATGAAATAAGGGGAGGAAATTCCGGATTTACAGAGTATATCCTTACTTTTGATCCTCTGGCTTTTCAAAGCCAGGATGGCCTCAATATATTTTGTCTGCATGAGATATCGCTATTTTCACCTGATATTGTTAATATTACTGCTACTGGATACTACTTATTCATTCCTGCAGCATTATCACGAACCCCTGGATGGAGATATGGCTGGCATTATTATGCCATCTGAAGCATGTCAGCCAGTAATGGAAGACCCGTTTGGTTTCAATGTTCTTTTTCAAGACCAGGAATACAAAGATCCTAACCGTTTTTTTGCACACTGGTTTATGTCAAAATACTTCAAAACCATCCCCTTTCTGTTACAATATATTGTTGATCCGATTACCAGCATATATCTTGCCTCAGCCACCATGAAAATCGTGATCCAGATGTTGATCATCTGGATGCTGGCATCTC
Organism: Bacteroidales bacterium; assembly: GCA_036480555.1. GTDB lineage: Bacteria > Bacteroidota > Bacteroidia > Bacteroidales > SM23-62 > SM23-62. Next base: position 6,767 of record JAZGGT010000022.1, read on the forward strand.
TCATAAGCGGATCGAAAAACATCTTTAGCCGGGAGATTATCATTGCAGCATTCCTGACCGCACCTATGATCCAGGTCACAGGCTATTTTTATCTTGATATGGGTATCATTGACAGGTCCATTACTTATGCTATGTTTTATGCGCTGCCACTGGGACTGCTCATGGTATTGTTCTCTCCATTTTATTATGCCTCATATTCTCCAAACAAGATCAAACTGAAGCTGGTCCCCGGTATTTTAATGATCATGCTGGCTGTTGTACTTTCTCTAAGTGGCCCACTTGTTCCGGGCCTGGTCCTGATATTATGTTCTGGCGTATTGATCAATAAGTGGTGGACCGGCTTCATCCGGAGCCAGAAATCCACGCTGACAGGGAGATGGGTGGATGCCCTCAATTCTATTCCAAAGCAATACTTACTTTTTTTCGGCATCTTTACGATACTCAGCTTATATTCCTTGTTTATTGGCAGGAACAATATTACCAGTCCGGAAAACACACTTTCAATATCAGATCGGTATCTGGGACTGCCAAAAGGTTTATATTATCAACTTACCTCGAAACCCGGATTCCTGTTCCTTTTTATGTTTATTGCTCTGAACGTTTTTATCATATTTAAGCAAAAGGAAAGTCCTGAACGAAATAGAATACTGCAGGTTTTTAAATGGGTTTTAATACTGAGTGCAATATATATAGTGCTGCTGCCCCTGGGCGGTTATAAACACTATCGCCCGTATAACATACGGAGAGATACTTTTGGACCGGTGACCCTGGCGCTTATCTATTACTATGCATTATCTTCCTATTTCATTATTAAACAGGTTCAATGGAAGTATAAGATAGCCTGGTATGCCGTGCTCTCTGTGTTCGTCCTGATCTTTACGAGAGCTGATATTACCCCGCTTGACAGAAATGACTGTGAGAGAGAAGCACTGAAAACCCTAAGGGAATCAAACGAAGAGGTCACATTGCTGAAAGATGATTGTACTATTATGGGATGGGAACCTGTGCGAGATTATGGCAGTTCCGGGTTAAATGCCGAAATGCTGGAATACTGGGGAGTTACGGAAGGCAGGAAACTTCACTATCAAAGCAGCAATCAGAAATAGGACTCCACACAGTTCATCGCAGATTCGATGGCCTTATCCATATTGTAATATTCCCACTCCGCAAAGCGTCCGATGGGAAAAATTTTGTATTTACTGAGTTTAGACCGGATGTCGTTTATTTTCTCACGCACCCTGCTGGTCTGGATCACATAAGAATTGGGTTCATAATTCATATCAAGTACCCTCAGGTTCCCGGGCAGCACCTTGATCTCTTGTGTCATATCCTCCCGTGAAACCTTCCCGGAAAATTCGACCGTACATGTTTTACGGCCCTCAGGCGGATTGTTACCCGGACTGAAGTTTCCTGTATAAATTATCCTATGGGCCCGGGTCGAGGATCCAGGAATATAAAGCCAGGAAATATCAGTATTGTCCGTTTCGCAAAACAAGTTACTGGTACCATTGGAACGCAGGCTGCTAACTGACTTCAGGGATGATGCCAGCTCTTCGTCATTGACATTCAATAGGTTATGCAATAACCTGATATCGCCGGTGTAGATCATGCTGTCGTATATACTGCCTTCAATCCTTATTTTATTTTCAAATGCTTCAATCTGAGCAACCCTAATCCCGTATCTGATATCCAGGTTTTCAGCCAGCCGGTCAGCGATGAATTGTGAGCCTCCTGTGAAAGGATAGTAAAACGAACTGTGAACCATTTCCGTTTCACCCTCCCGGGTGATATTTCTAGAGATAATTTCACGGTAATTTGGCATGGGTAATTTGCCCTCAAGCCATTCCAGGGATATTTCGGCCAGATCCGTGTGCCATATTTTTTGATTATAGGGCTTGAAATAGATCTGATAAAGTGTTTCCCCAAAGTTCCCGACCAGGAATTCCTCGAAATTATTATATGAAAACGGAGCCTTATATCCCCTGCCTTCAAGGTTCATTAATTCATGGATGATACTCTTCACCATCTCAGGGGATAATTCATAAAGATGGTCCTCTATGGGGTACCCAAGCAGTTGCCCCTCAAATAAAATTTTAGCATTTCTTTTTGCCTTGATGAATTCTTTTTCCCGGTCAAACTGAGACCAGAACCATTTGTCCACCCTGTCTATTTTTGTATTGAATATGTGCCCCCCTACCCGGTGAAACAATCCACCTGAGACAACATCACACCTGATCAGTCCGCCCGGCTTCCCGGAACCCTCAAAAACGGTTACAGCATGCCCGCTTTCTTCCAGCAACCTGGCAGCTGATAAACCTGAGATGCCTGCTCCAATAACCGCGATTTCCATCATTTTCTTATTTGATCCTCAGATAGTCCACCCTGCCGATCAACCTCATGAAAGTATAAAAAATCAGGCACTTCAAAGAGTTCAGGATGGAGTTTATTTTGACATTGGGTGATGGTGCCTTATAATGAATGGGAACTTCCATATATCTGGTTTTTTTAAGCAGGAAGCGTAGCTCAGTCTGGTAAAAATGACCGGTTGACATGAGTTCAAGCTTAACAAACTTCTCTACGATTTCCCTGGTGAAACCCTGGTACCCTGAAGTCATATCCCAGAGTTTTGTGCCCAGGCAGATATTTGCGAGCAGAGAACCAGCCTTGGATAAAAACCGTCTTCTGATATGAGAGTCGACAATCGATCCTCCGTTGATGAACCGGCTACCAAAAGCACATTCATTACCCTCATTCAGAATCCTCAAAAACATGGGTAAGGCATAGGGGTCATGTGACAGGCCTGCATCCATCTCGATGATCAGTTCATGGTTATACTCAAGGGCTGCATAATACCCTCTCATGTAAGCATCAACGACATTCCTGTTTTCCGGGGCCCAAACAGTGGCAAACCGATCATCTTCTTTACTAACCCTTTCGCATAGCCGACGGGTATCATCTACCGATACCGTATCCACTACCAGGTAAACCTTCCCGCTTTGCAGCCTGTCCATCATTTCTTTCAACCTGGAGATCAGGGGGTGGAATTCTTCTTCTTCGTTTGCCATCGGTATGATGACACACCAGTTATCATTTAATAAATCCATGCAACTTTAATTGCGCCATTAAAAGTAATATAACTCCGGAATAAACCGCTATAATAATGATCCGGGATCTTCGTTCTAATAAGCAGGAATAACATCACCCTGACCATATCGAAACAGTTTTACTCTTTTTTCAAAACCAATTGTTTAACCAAACTTACACTGAAAATGAGAAAACTGTTTGTCCTGGGCCTTGCAATGGCCCTGATTTCTGCATGCCAGAAAACCCCGGATCCTGAATTGACTCCTGAATCTACCTATACGCCCATGAAGATTGGTAATTACTGGATCTATGCTCACTACCAGATCGATCTGAACGGACATGCCCTGCCACAGTCCCGTACTGACAGTGTCATCATCACAGGTGATACCCTTATCAACGGTTCCATGTATTATATATTCGAAGGGACAAATTACCCATTGAATGACGGCCAGTGGCAGATTATTGCCATGCTCAGGGATTCTTCGGGATACCTGGTGGATGTTAATGGTATCATCAGGTTTGCAGAGGACAATTTTACAGAAGTCCTGGCAAGTAAAACTGAAATGCATAATGGGGATACACTATACACCCTGACATATAAAATGGAAGTAATGGAAGGCGCGGTCACTGTCCCTGCCGGAACTTTCGAAACGCTCAATTACAAAGGTACCGTTACCATGCCACAGGATAATCCCGGAATTCAAAATCCAAGGTACATAAATACACTCTATGCAAAGGGAACCGGAAAGGTCCTGGAAACATACTTCTTTCTGAATGATGCGCGTATCAATGAAAGAAGGCTCCTCAGACAGGGTTTGGCTGGCAAGTAATTCTGGTTTAAATTTGGGGACCAAAGGATGATCCATCATTAAGACCATGGATCATACCGGCAAGAAAAAAATTGTGCCCCATGCAATTCAAGCAAATAGCAGTCTTGCTATGCGCCCTGTTAATCCATCAGGGAACATATGCCCAACGGGATTTTTCCGATTCTGAGGTAACGAAACTAGTGTTGCTTGGTACGGGAAATCCAAACCCCTCACCTGAACAATCAGGTTGTGCACTGGCTATTGTGGTCAATGATGTCCCTTATGTAGTGGATTTTGGTCCGGGTCTGATCCGCAGGGCGGCTGCCCTATCCCCTCGATACGGTGGCAATATTGAAGGATTGGACGTAAAGAATATTAAACGGGCCTTTCTGACCCATTTGCATTCGGATCACACCACCGGTTATCCTGACCTGATACTTACTCCGTGGGTCATGGGCAGGGATGAACCGCTCGAAGTTTACGGTCCGGATGGAATTAAGGAAATGACAGAACACATCCTGGAAGCTTACAGGGAGGATATCGGGTACCGGCTATATGGTACCGAACCTGCCAATGATGGTGGATGGCGGGTAAATTGTCATGAAATATTAAAAGAGGGACTCTTTTACCAGGATGAACATATCAAGGCAGAGGCATTCCGGGTGCCACACGGAACATGGCCAAATGCCTGGGGATTCCGCTTTACAACCCCCGACAAGGTAATCGTGATATCTGGTGATTCAGCTCCCTCTGAAAAGATCATTGAGTATGCATCCGGGGCAGATATCCTTGTTCATGAGGTATACTCCCAGGCAGGTTATGAAAAAAAGTCTGAATCCTGGAAATCCTATCATGCCGACCACCATACATCAACCCTGGAACTTGCCGGAATTGCCAGGCAGGCTGATCCGGGACTGGTAGTACTTTATCATATCCTGTTCTGGGGATCAACCGAAGAAGAATTGCTTGAAGAAATTTCCGGCATTTATGATGGGAAGGTTATAGTGGGAAGAGATCTGGATATTTATTAACCTATTGTAAATCAACTTATATAATGAGATTTATCATCATCCCTGTCATACTGTTGATCAACGGACTTGACACAACTGCCCAGTCCCAGGGAAGAGCGAGGGACTTTGGTATTGAAATCGGGGTCTTTAAGACCGGTAAATACAATGCAATTACTGATGTTAATGGAGTTATGGTGGGACATGTAACACTGATAAGCGGAAAGGAGATCAGAACGGGGGTAACTACCATATTACCCCATCCGGGAAATATTTTCCAGCAAAAAGTACCTGCGGCCATATATATCGGGAACGGATTCGGGAAATTAACCGGATACAGCCAGGTGAAGGAACTGGGGAATATTGAAACTCCCATAATACTTACCAATACCCTGTCCGTGCCCACTGCTTCTGATGGACTGATCAGTTATACCCTTCAACAGCCAGGCAATGAGGAGATCAGGTCGGTGAATCCCGTCATCGGAGAAACCAATGATGGCCGGCTCAATGATATACGTGGCAGGCATATACGGGAAAAACATGTGATCGAAGCTATTCAGAACGCTGCCGGCGGCCCGGTTACTGAGGGAACTGTGGGTGCCGGGACCGGGACCATCTGTT